>JARLGT010000073.1 GCA_031292615.1 Coriobacteriia bacterium
CCGCGCCTGTCACCACCAGAACTCTGCGCCACGCCGATACCCTTCCTGAAGCCCGCGTCCCCGGCGGCCAGTGTCGCACACTGCGAAGGCGATTGGCATGCGGCCCGGGCCGTCCGTGACGGGGAACGAACTGAGGAGCGAGTGCAACTGACTCAGTCGCCGTGGAAGGAGTGCGTCACATGGTCGAGATCACCGAGGCCAACCGCGAGGACTGCCTCTGTCCTAACTGCCCGAGCTACGTGGAGTGCATGACGCTCGAGGAAGAAGCGCTGTTCTGCGGGACGAGCGTGACCATGTGCGACGACGTGAGCCGGCAGGGCTGCGTGTGCGGTCGCTGCGACGTCCACGCGGCCTACGATCTGGCAGGCGTCTACTACTGCGTAGAGGGGCCGGTCGAGTAGCAGGCTGACCTTCGCTACAATGGGCACTCGCTCGCAACCGCGCGAGCAGGTGACGGAGGCTGCATGCCGCGCGACGAGAAGCAGATTGCTAACAACAAGAGGGCCTACCACGATTACTTCGTGGACGAGGTCTTTGAGTGCGGCATCGAGCTTACCGGCACCGAGGTCAAGTCTCTGCGTGCGAGCCACGCGTCGCTGCGCGAGTCCTACGCCACGGTGCGGCGCGGCGAGGTATGGCTGCTGGCGCTGCACATCGCGCCGTACAACCAGGGCAATCGCTCCAACGTCGACCCCGATCGCGCGCGCAAGCTCCTCTTGCACAAGAAGGAGATCCGCTACTTGATCGGCAAGACGAAGGAGAAGGGCAACACGCTCATTCCGCTGCGCATGTACTTCGCGCCGAACAACCTGGTCAAGGTCGAGCTCGGACTCGTCCACGGCAAGAAGCTCTACGACAAGCGCGCCGACATCGCCGCGAAGGACCAGAAGCGCGACGTCGAGCGCGCGCTTCGGGAGCGCCAGAAGGGGCAGTAGCGCTGGCAGCTCGTGCCCTAGGCGCCACGCGGCCACCCGGTGGTCTCGGCATGGCGTTCGCAACTGATTCTCCGAGGGCCCGCTGTGTGCGGGTATACTTCCTGAGCGGTCCGGGTGGGCCGCATGCACTTTGACACGCTCGATCCACCCCACATGGGGGCGACTGGATTCGACACGATAGTTCTGAGGGAGGAAGCAGGCCGCGGTCTCCTCACCGCGCAAAACAGGGGTAAACGCCAATTAAATGGCACCAATAATTACGCTCTCGCTGCCTAAATAGCCAGCGACGCTGACCCGGTGCGCGTCCCCAGCACCGGCAAAGCGCAACTTAGGGGACTGCCGCAAAGGACGTAGTCGGTATGCCTTAGCGAAAGACTGAACCGACTGGGAAGGGACACGCCGGTCACGGTGCGTCGTCCTGACCGAGACCCAAGCTGTGACTGAGCCTGGAGATGCCTCCTAGGGTGCTATCGTGGACCGGAGTTCGATTCTCCGCGCCTCCACCACACATAACGCATGGCGCGATCGCCGTGCTTGGAAAGGCCCGTTGGGAGTCATCCAACGGGCCTTTCTGTTTGTCCGTACACAGCGGCATCCTTGGGACTAGAATCGTAGGTATCGGCGACGGGATGGGGGGAACGTGGCGACCAAGCGGCGTTGGGGCTTCTCGGAAGAGGAGTGGGCCGAGGCACGCCGCTCCCTCGATGAGCTGCTTGCCGAGGTGGGCCGGTCGCGCGCAACCGTCACGTACGGTGAGGTCGCGCGCAGGGCGATGGGCGGGCGTGTGAGCGCAAGGTCGTCGGCGCTGATGGACTTGCTGGGTGAGGTTGATGCCGAGGCCGATGCTCGGCTGGGATGCATGGTCGCCTCACTAGTAGTCCGTGCCGATACCGGCATGCCGGGCGAGGGCTACTTCCACTTCGCGGCGACCGAACTGGGTCGGCCAATCGGAGATCGGCGAGCGTTCTGGGAGAGAGAAGTCACGCGCGTGTGGGACGCGTATGCCGTCGCAGCGAAAGGCGCATAGATGACCAGTCACATCGTGACGGGCGCGCTCTCGGGCGCGGATGCCGGCCTGCTGACAGGAGTGTCCTGGGTGCCTGAAGACACGCTTGAGGCGCTTACGTTCGGCACCTCAGCCGTTGGGCCGGCCGGTTCGCTAGCCACCATAGCTCACGCGCTTGAGATCGACTTCGCCTTCGTTCCCGCGGGCGAAGAGTGGGCGCCTGACGCCGTCAGTGAGCTTCACGAGCACGGCGTCGCCTCCCTGTGGGCGGTCTCGGGAGTCCTTGGGCGGGTTGCCGAGCGCGTTGGCTGGACTGAGGCGATCCGGATGACCGCAGTTGCGCCTGGTGAGCTTGCGGTGCTGCTCGGCGAGGCGCTGCACGAGGCGCTCGAAGAGGCGCGCACCGGCCGAAGCGTGCACGCGGATGCGTTGCTCGTCGCCGACGATCTCGCGGGCGCCGCAGGACCCCTCGTGTCGCCCGACTTCGCCCTCGACGCGCTGCTCCCGTGCTATCGCGGCCTAGCCCGCGAAGCCGCCGAGAACAACGTGCCGGCGATCTTCCACTCCGACGGCGACGTTCGTGCGTTGCTGCCGGCGCTGGCGCGCGCAGGGTTCTCGGCGGTGCATCTGGCGGGGCTGGAGCGCGAGGCGTTCGAGTCGTCGTTCACGCTCGCGCGCAGTGTGGGCCTTGTGGTGCTGGGCGGTGTGCGCTCGGCTGAGCTGATGTCCGGAGCGGCGCTGCTTGGAGTAGCTGCCGGTTCGCTCGCACTGTCGGGCGGGATGCTCGTGTGCGACGACGGCGGTATCACGATGCCGGAACAGATCGCGGCGTACGCCTCGGCGCTTGATGCTGCGCGCGAAACGTACGCCGCGGGTTGCACGCACGGCGTGGACGGCCGACTCTAACGCTTCAGCAGCCCCAGTTCGATTGCGGCTTCGACGGCCTCTTCGCGCGAGTGCACGCCGAGCTTCTTGTACAGGCGGCCGGCGCGGTCCTTCACTGCGCCGCGCGAGACCTTGAGCTTGTCGGCGATCATCGCAAACGTCAGCTCGGTGCTCAGGTAGTGAAGCACGCGCTTCTCGGCCTTGGACAGCGTTGCGGCAGCTTCGAGCCGAGCCGCAAGCTCCTCGGTTGCTTCTACCTCCTCGATTGCGGCCTCTTCACGCAGGCCTGCGTCGAGGCTGACGGCTTCGGCCTCGTCGATCGCCATGGCCTCCTGGAGGCCAGCGGCTGCCGCGACGTTCTCGGCCTCGGCTTGGGCGGCATCCTCGATATCGTGGCTGACGGCGATAGCCTCGGCGGCTTCCTCGAAGGCGGCGTCCTCCGCCTCGCGCGCGGCTTCGCCGATCACACCGGCTTCGGCAATCGCGTCGGCGGCCTCGTTGGCGGCTGCCTGCTCGATGATGCCTGCCGCGATGAGCGCCTCGAGTGCGTCGGCGGCGGCTGCCGCCCGGATCTGCTCGGCGACCTCAACGGCCACGCCGGCCTCATCGATTGCCTGCAGCGCCTCGGCGCGTGCGGCGGCCTCGACTGCGTGGGCCTCTTCGATGGCGGCCGCAGCCTCGGAGATCGCTTGGACCTCGGCGCCTACGATGACCTCGCCCTCCTCGGTGATGAAGCCCTCCGAGAGCAGCTCCCCGCCGCTGGCCTCGACGGCTTCGAACAGCCCGCCAGCCCACAGGTGCTCGACGAGCACCAGTGCCATCGCGTGACCCGGCTCGAGCGACTCCGCGAGCTCGGCGAGTTCGTCGGGATCGACGCTGGGCTCCTCGGGCGCGGGGGTGCCGTCCTCCTCGTCCCAAGGGAAGAAGCCCGACAGGATGGTGCCGTAGTCGTCGTCATCGCCGACGTCGAGCATGATCAGGTCGCCGTCGGGAGTCTTTTGCACGAACAGGAAGTCGAGCAACCTCAGCACGCCGCGTCCTTGGAGTGCATCGAGCTCGGCCATGATCTTGCCCTCGGCGCCTAACTCCGCGCCGTATCCAAACGCCATCAGCTGTACCGGTCCACCGCTCATCTTGGAGCTCCTTTGAGTCGAGGTCGTCGCGAGCCGAGAAGCGGCCGCCCTGTGTTGATTCCCCTCCGGGACTGCGAGTGTCGGCGAGAGGTGCGCGTTGGCGTCAACAGAGGTGAACTCTTTGCGCGCGACATCCGCGAAACCCGCCCGCAACATCCCGACATTTGTGTCGCAGCTGCGCACGAAAGCGTCGAGCTCCGCCATCGGACAAATCACAAAGGCGCAGGTCAGAGCCTTATCTAACTTGGCACAGCCATTGCGCTTCTCCTGGGCCAACATCGCGGCATCTACGTCTGCGAGCAGGCGGAATCAAGGAGGAGTCATGCGACAGATCGCAATCTACGGCAAGGGCGGAATCGGCAAGAGCACGACGACCCAGAACACGGTGGCAGCGCTGGCCGACGCTGGCAAGGGGGTCATGATCGTGGGCTGCGACCCGAAGGCAGACTCGACGCGTCTGATCTTGAACGAGAAGATGCAGATGACCGTCATGGACCTCGCACGCGAGCGCGGCAGCGTCGAGGACCTCGAGCTCGAAGACGTATTGCAGCGCGGCTTCAAGGGCATCTTGTGCGCCGAGTCCGGGGGCCCCGAGCCCGGCGTCGGCTGTGCCGGCCGCGGCGTCATCACGGCCATCAACTTCCTTGAGGAGGAAGGCGCCTACACCGACGACCTCGACTTCGTCTTCTACGACGTTCTCGGCGACGTTGTATGCGGTGGTTTTGCGATGCCGATGCGCGAGGGCAAGGCGCAGGAGATCTACATCGTCACGTCCGGCGAGATGATGGCGATGTATGCCGCCAACAACATCGCCAAGGGGATCCTGAAGTACGCGCACTCCGGTGGCGTCCGTCTCGGCGGGCTGATCTGTAACTCGCGCAACACCGACCGCGAAGACGAGCTGATCATGGCGCTCGCCGAGAAGCTCGGTACTCAGATGATCCACTTCATCCCCCGTGACAATGAGGTCCAGCGCGCCGAGCTTCGCCGCAAGACGGTGCTGCAGTACAACCCCGAGCACGCGCAGGCCGAGGAGTACCGCCAGCTTGCCAAGAAGATCAGCGAGAACGAGATGCTCGTCATCCCGACGCCGATCAGCATGGACGAGCTCGAAGAGCTGCTCATGGAGTTCGGCATCATGGAGCCCGACATCGTCGAAGAGGCTGACGCCGCCGGGGCGGTGGCGTAAGCCATGTCCAACCCCTCTGCAAAGACCAACCAGACTCAGAAGCTGATCGACGAGGTCCTGTCGATCTACCCAGAGAAGGCGCGCGAAGACAGAGCCAAGCACGTCAAGCCCAACGACCCGTCCGGATGTGCGACCTGCGCTGTGAAGTCCAACGTGAAGTCGCGTCCGGGCGTGATGACCGTTCGCGGCTGCGCCTACGCCGGTTCGAAGGGCGTCGTATGGGGCCCCGTCAAGGACATGATCCACATCAGCCACGGTCCGGTGGGCTGCGGTGCCTACTCCAACTGGTCGCGCCGCAACTACTACAACGGCGAGACCGGCGTCGACTCGTTCGGCACGATGCACTTCACGAGCGACTTTCAGGAGCGCGACATCGTGTACGGCGGCGACAAGAAGCTTGGCACGATCATCGACGAGCTCGACACGCTCTTCCCGCTCGCTCGCGGCGTCAGCATCCAGTCCGAGTGCCCGGTCGGTCTGATCGGCGACGACATCGAGCAGGTCGCCAAGGCCAAGACCACCGAGCACGGCAAGCCGATCGTCCCGGTTCGCTGCGAGGGCTTCCGCGGTGTCTCGCAGTCTCTGGGCCACCACATCGCCAACGACGCCATCCGCGACCACATCTTCGAGAAGGCCGCGACCGAGATCGAGACCACGCCCTACGACATCACGATCATCGGCGACTACAACATCGGCGGAGACGCCTGGGCGTCTCGGCGAATCCTCGAGGAGATGGGCCTGCGCGTGATCGCGCAGTGGACCGGTGACGCGACGATGGCCGAGCTGGCCAACGCTCCGCAGGCCAAGCTCAACCTCATCCACTGCTACCGGTCGATGAACTACATCTGCCGGTACATGGAAGACACCTGGGGCATTCCGTGGGAGGAGTACAACTTCTTCGGTCCCACGAAGATCTACGCCTCGATCCGTGCCATCGCGGCGCACTTCGACGACACCATCAAGGAGAAGGCCGAGGCTCTCATCGAGAAGATGAAGCCGGAGATGGACGAGATCATCGCCCAGTACAAGCCGCTCCTCGAAGGCAAGACCGTGATGCTTTACGTAGGTGGCCTTCGCCCTCGCCACGTCATCGGCGCCTACGAGGATCTCGGCATGGAGATCATCGCCGCCGGCTACGAGTTCGGCCACGCCGACGAGTACAAGCGCACCTACCCGCTGCTCCCCGAGGGCGCGGTGGTAATGGACGACGCGACGCCCTACGAACTCGAGCAGTTCACCAAGGCGCTCAAGCCCGACCTGGTGGGTTCAGGCGTCAAGGAGAAGTACGCCTACCACAAGATGGGCGTCCCGTTTCGCCAGATGCACTCGTGGGACTACTCGGGCCCGTACCACGGTTTCGACGGGTTCTCGGTGTTCGCCCGCGACATGGACATGACCGTCAACAGTCCCGTTTGGGGACTCGTACGCAAGCCGGGAGCGGCGACGTCCGCCTCCGAGCTGGCGGCAAGCTAGGAGGCCGGCCATGACAACGAAGGACCACAACACACTCTTCAGCGAGCCGCAGTACGTCGAGCAGTTCGAGCGCAAGAGGGAGTTCGAGAACGGCGCCCCCGCCGAGGAGATTGCTCGCGTCAGCGCGTGGACTCAGACCGAGGAGTACCGCGAGCTGAACTTCGCTCGCGAAGGCATCGTCATCAACCCTTGCAAGGCGTGTCAGCCGCTCGGCGCGGTGCTCGCCGCGCTCGGCTTCGAGAAGACGTTGCCGTTCGTGCAGGGCTCGCAAGGGTGCACCGCGTACTTCCGCAGCCACCTGTCGCGTCACTTCAAAGAGCCGATCGCCACTGTCTCCTCGTCGATGACGGAGGATGCAGCGGTCTTCGGCGGCCTCTCGAACATGATCGAGGGTCTCGAGAACGCCAACGCGATGTACAAGCCCGACATGATCGCGGTCTCCACCACGTGTATGGCCGAGGTCATCGGCGACGACCTTGGCGCTTACATCAAGACCGCCAAGGACCGCGGCGTGGTGCCGGCCGACATGCCGATTCCCTTCGCCCACACGCCTAGCTTCGCTGGCAGTCACCTCAATGGCTACGACGTCATGATGAAGGGCATTCTGGAGGAGCTCACGGGCGAGAAGGCCGAGACCACCGACGGAACGCTCAACGTCATTCCGGGCTTTGACGGCTACTCGGGCAACCTGCGCGAGATCAAGCACATCCTGGCTTCGATGGGCGTGGACTACCGCATCCTGGGCGACTACTCCGACGTGGTCGACTCGCCCGCGACTGGCGACTACGACATGTACCCGACGGGTGGCACCAAGCTCGAAGACGTCCGCAAGGCGATCAACGCCGTCGGTACGGTCGCGCTCCAGCGCTACGCCAGCGTCAAGACAGGCGAGTTCATTAAGAACACATGGGACCAGCCGTTCGTCTCCGGCCCGTTCCCGATCGGCATCACTGCGACCGACGCGCTACTCGCCGAGATCACCGAGCTGACCGGCAAGCCCGTCAGCGCAGAACTCGAACTCGAGCGCGGCCGCGCCGTGGACTCGATGGTCGACTCGCACCCGTACGTGCACGGCAAGCGCGTCGCGATCGTGGGCGACCCGGACGTGCTGCTCGGACTCATCAGCTTCCTGCTCGAGATCGGTGCGCGTCCCGTGCACGTCGTTGCCACCAACGGTGACAAGAAGTTCAAGAAGGCCGCCGAGGCGCTGCTGGCCGGCTCGCCCTTCGGCTCGGATGCGACCGTCTGGATCAAGAAGGACATGTGGCACCTGCGCTCGCTCATGTTCACAGAACCGGTCGACCTACTGCTCGGCCCCAGCACGGCCAAGTTCCTCTGGCGCGACACGCGCACCACGTTCGTACGTGTGGGCTTCCCACTCTTCGACCGTCACCACCTGCACAAGCGCTCGATCATCGGCTACAACGGCGCCGCCAACCTCCTCACCGACATCGTCAACACGGTGCTCGACGAGATGGACCGCGCCAGCATGGACAACGCCTCCTTCGACCTGGTCCGGTAGGGAAGGCCGAGGATGTCGCTGAAACTCGACAAGCTGCTCGAGTCCGGATGTCAGTCGGATGCGAAGCACAAGGTCTGCCGCAGCCGCGGTGGGGAGTCGTGCGCGTTTGACGGCGCTGCAATCGTGCTCATGCCGATTGCCGATGCTGCCCACGTCGTGCACGGCCCCATCGTGTGCGCGGGCAACTCGTGGGAGGGCCGCGGCGTGCACTCCACCGCCGGCGACTTTCACCGCCGCGGCTTCACGAGCGACATCACCGAGCTCGACATCGTCTACGGAGGCGAGGAGCGTCTCGCCGCAACCGTTCGCGAGGTGGTGGAGCGCGAGCACCCCAAAGCCGTGTTTGTCTACGCTACCTGCGTCACCGGGCTCATCGGCGAGGATCTGGACAAGGTGTGCAACGACCTGGCCGCCGAACTCTGGCTTCCGGTCATCCCCGTGCACTCACCTGGATTCGTTGGCCCCAAGAACCTCGGCAACCGAATCGCCGGCGAGGCGTTGCTCGAGCACGTGATTGGAACCGCCGAGCCGGTCGTCACCACGCCCACAGACATCGCGCTCATCGGCGAGTACAACGTCGCTGGCGACTTGGACCTCGTCGAGCCGCTGCTACGCGAGTGCGGCATCCGCGTGCTCTCGCATATCACCGGTAACGCAACGTTTGCCGAGATTCGCTCGGCGCACCGCGCGAAGCTCTCGGTCGTGGTGTGCAGCCGGGCGCTCATCAACGTGGCGGCCGGGCTGCAGAAGGGCTGGGGCATCCCGAGCGTGGAGGTGTCGTTCTTCGGGGCGACCGAGACAGCTCGCTCGCTTCGCCTCATCGCCGAGGCGCTTGAGGCGACGTCGCCGGAGGCTGCAGGCTTGGCCGCTCGCGTCGAGCAGGTCATCGCCCGTCACGAAGTCAGTCTCGCGGCCGCGCTCGCGCCCTACGCGATCCTGCGCGGGCAGAAGGCCGTGCTGTACTCGGGCGGCGTGAAGAGCTGGTCAATGGCTTCGGCGCTGGGTGACCTCGGCGTCGAAACGATTGCTGTGGGCACCAAGAAGTCGTCCGTCGAGGACGAGGAGAAGGTCCGCCGAGTCCTTGGCGACGACGTCCCGCTGATCGAGGACATCTCGCCCAAGATCATCCGCACCTACTTTGCCGAGAAGGGCGCCACGATGCTTGTGGCTGGAGGTCGCAACCGCTACCTCGCAGCAAAAGAAGGCTGGCCGTTTGTGGACGTGAACCAAGAGCGCGAGACGGCCTACGCGGGCTACGAGGGCCTTAAGAACCTCGCGGCCGACCTCGCCAACTCGGTCCGCTTCTACGAGCGTCAGAAGATCGATGTTACGTGCGCGGCGCCAACAGCGCTGACCCCTGTCCGTCACGAGGCTCGCACTGGCACGATCGACCCGCTCAAGAACGCTCCCTCGCTGGGCGCGGCGCTCGCGTTTCAGGGCGTCGACCAAGCGATTCCAGTGCTTCACGCCGCTCAAGGCTGCACGTTCTTGGGCAAGGTGCTCCAGATTCGGCACTTCAGCGAGCCCATTTCGATGGGCACCACCAAGCTGTTCACCGAAGACGTGGTCATGGGCAGCGACGAGGCGGCCGCGAAGGTCGTTCGCGGTATCGCCGATGCGTCGGCTCCCGATGTCATCGCGCTGATCGCCGGGGGCCTCGCCGAGGTCAAGGGTGACGACGTCGACGGCCTCGTGCGCTCTATCGACCGTGAACTCGAGGCGCACGTGCTTGCTGTTCACGCGCCCGACTACACAGGCGGGGTAGAGGAGGGCTTCCTCGCCTCGGTTCTCGCGCTGCTTACGCTCGCACGTCCTCTTGCGCCGGGCACGTTGCCCAGCCTGTCCCGCGTCGCCATTCTCGCAGGCCCCAGCGTCTCGCCAGCCGACGCGCGCGAGCTGCGCGACATCGTGGAAGGCTTTGGCCTGATGCCCACGATCGTGCCGGACCTCTCAGCGCTCGACGGGAGCCGCGACTCGTTCTCGGCGCTCGCGAGCGGTGGAGTGACGGTGGCCGAGATCGCCGAGCTCGGGTTGGCCGGTCACACCATCGTGATCGGCGCCTCGCTCGAACCCGCCGCACGCTGGCTGCGCGAGCAGTTCGGCACCCCGTTCACGGTGGTCGACGCCCCGACCGGCTTGGCCGGCACCGACGCGCTGCTCACCCAGCTCACGCTGCTATCCGGCGAACCTGCGCCGGCGCGTCTGGAACGCGAGCGTCGCATCTTGGTGGACGCCATGCGCGACGCCCACATCCGCATCGCGGGCCGCCGCATCGCTCTTGCGCTGGAGCCCGACCACGCCGCCTCGCTGGCCGCGATCCTCGACGAGATGGCGGCTCGGCCCGTGTGCGCCGTCGTGCCGGTGGCAGCGCCCATCACGCGTCGAATACCCGCCGAGGAGGTCGTGGTCGGCGACTTCGCCAGCGTGCCGGCCGGCATCGACCTGCTCGTCGCAGGCACTCACGGCAAACGCACCGCCCGGGAGTTGGGCGTCCCGCACTACGAGACCGGGTTCCCACGCTTCGAGGTCTACGGTGCGTCTCGGCAGCTGACCGTTGGCTACAAGGGAGCGACCGAAGTGATCGACGCGATCGCAAATCTGCTCGGCCCGTCACACGGCACCACGCATGGAGTTCACGAAGGGAGCACCTCATGAAAGTCGCGTTCGCATCCACGCGAGGCACGACGGTCGATGAGCACTTCGGCCGCGCCGGCGCCTTCGCCATCTACGACATCACGCCCGAGGGCGCCACGTTCCTCGAACTGAGGCGCGTGTCCGATAGCGACCTAGACACCGAGGTCGTAGTCACCCGCGGCATGGGCGACCTGCACGACGCCGCGGTCGCCGCCAAGATCGAGAAGCTCGCCGACGCCAAGATCGTCTACTTCACCGAGATCGGGGGTCCCTCGGCGGCCAAGCTCGTACGCCGAGGCGTGATGCCGCTGAAGGCCGAACCGTCCACCTCGATCGACTCGCTCGCCGGCCAGCTCGTCGAAACGATGCGCACCCGTCCGGCTCCATGGATGCGCAAGGCGCTCGCCGCCGAGAAGTAATCCGTCCGCACGACAACCGCCCGCTGACAGCACATGGAGAAGGGAACGCGACATGAAGATGGTTCGAGCATTCATCAGGCCCGAGAAGGAGCAGGAAGTCGTCCAGGCGCTTGAGGGCGCTGGCTACGGCTCGCTGACCAAGATGCCGGTCTTTGGCCGAGGCAAGCAGAAGGGCTTGCAGGTCGGTCCGATCTACTACGACGAGCTCCCCAAGACGCTGCTGATGCTGGTCGTCGAGGACGAGGCAGCCAAGCACGCCGTCGAGGTCATCGAAGACAAAGCGCGCACGGGGTTCATCGGCGACGGCAAGATCTTCATCTCCCCCGTCGAGGAGGCCTACACCATCCGTACCGGCGAGGTGGGACTGTGAAAGAACTCACCGTCGTCATCCGCCGAGACAAGCTGCACCTCACTAAAGAGGCGCTGGCCGAACTCGGACTCCCGTCGCTCTCGATCCAGACCGTGGAGGGCCGAGGCAAGCAGCGCGGAGACGTCGCCTGCTCGCTGGCCGACATGGACGAGGACGGCCGCATGTGCAACTCGACCGTCGTGCCGCTCTACGCCACGCCGTCGGAGTATGCGCTCGAGCACTTCCTCCCGAAGGTGGTCCTCTACGTCCCCAAGCGTCTGCTGACGATCATCGTCGAAGACGCAGCCGTGCCCGCCGTGGTCGCGAAGCTCATCGAGATCAACCAGACTGGCCAGCCGGGAGACGGCAAGATCTTCGTCTCGCCGATTGAAGAAGCTACGCGTATCCGTACCGGCGAGGTCGGCGTCGAGGCGGTGGCTTAAGATGGCCACCGGACTGACGCGCGACGGCCGCGAGTGGGTTCCTGAGTTCCTGGACTCGATCGACTCCAAGGCCTGCATCGGCTGCGGTCGCTGCTACAAGGTCTGTGGCCGAGGAGTCATGGCCCCGCTCGAAGTCGAGTTCGACGACGACGAGGATGACGAGGACATTATCTGCACGGTCATGGCCGTGTGCGACGCCGGCGCCTGCATCGGTTGCCAGTCGTGCTCGAAGGTGTGCGCGAAGAACGCCCATCAGTACGCGGCGGCCTAGACGGCGCTGAGACGCAGGCCGGCGGGAAGGCAGGTCGAACGTCCTCGCCGGGGACCCCCTGCGGCTTCGCCGCCCCCCGGCTGCGGAGTGTTCGCCCCACCTCCCCGCCGACCTGCGTCCGACACTTTTGTCGCAAGCCCGACCTAATGGTCGGGCTTGTTGGCGTCTTGGGGAGGAAAACCGCAGTTCAGCGGCTATTTGAAAGTGGCACGGGTGTTGCGCTTGTACCGGGCCAACAAACGCCGCAAGGAGGGCCTCGAGATGACCGCAACAGACGGATTCCCAGCGACGGGTTGTAGCCCGAAGTCCAACGAGCGCCTCGTCATGAACAACCACCCATGCTTCTCGGAGAAGGCGCACAAGAAGGCTGGTCGCATCCACCTGCCGGTGGCCCCGGACTGCAACATCCAGTGCGGCTACTGCGTACGCAAGTTCGATTGCGTCAACGAGTCGCGCCCCGGCGTGGCCAGCACCATCCTCACACCCGCCGAGGCGATCGATCGCGTCCGTGCAGTTGTCGAGCGCAGCGGGGGAGAGATTGCGGCCGTCGGCATCGCCGGCCCAGGCGACCCACTCGCCAACGAGGCAACCTTCGAGACTCTGGATCTCGTTCGCCGAGAGTACCCGGAGTCGATCCTATGCGTGTCCACGAACGGCCTCGCGCTGCCGGAGCGGGTCAACGACCTGGTCGCCGTGGGCGTTCGTAGCCTGACGGTCACCATCAACGCCGTCATGCCCGAGACTGCCAACGAGGTCTACGCGTGGGTGAGCGGTCCCGACGGCGAGCGCCTGCGCGGGCTCGAAGGCGCGCAGCGTCTGCTCGAGAACCAGTGGGAGGGCCTGCGCCTGGCTGTACGCGCCGGGCTCATCGTCAAGGTCAACTCGGTGCTCATCCCGGGCGTCAACGACATGGAGCTGCCCGCCGTCGCGATGCTTGCTGCCGAGTACGGCGCCCACCTCTCCAACATCTTGCCGCTCATTCCCCAGGCGCGATTCCGAGCACTTGCGCCTCCGACGCCCGCGCAGATCCACTCCGCGCGAGATTCCTGCGGCGAGTACCTGTCGCAGATGACTCACTGCAACCAGTGCCGCGCTGACGCGTGCGGGTTGATCGGCAAGGACGTGGACATGGAGACCGAGACACTCATGGCTCGGCTCGGCGACGAGTACAGCGAGGTGGTTTGAGGATGGCTCGAGTGAAGATGGTTCCTCTGAAGGCAACGGCGTCGGTCATGCGTGCGTTGGCTGGCGGTCTCGTGGCCGTTGCACTACTGCTGACCGGCTGCGGGGCGCAGAACGCGGCCCCCGCCACTAGCGGGTCAACGGCACCTACGATGCTCAACGTCTCGGCGGCCGCTTCTCTCAAGAGCGTGATGACCAGCATTGCGCCGGCGTTTGAAAAGGCTAACAACGTCAAGCTCGTGTTCAACTACGGCGCCTCGGGCGTGCTCATGAAGCAGATCGAGGGTGGCACACCCACCGACGCGTTCCTGTCCGCCGCTCCGGCCCAGGTCAACACTCTGACCGCCGATGGGCTCATCTCCGCCGACGCGACCGAGACATTTGCGGGCAACGATCTCGTGATTCTCGTACCGGCGGGCAACCCAAAGGGCATCCACGGGCCGGGCGACCTCTCGAAGGCGACCAAGCTGACGACTGGCGATCCGATTGCCGCCCCGCATGGCGCTAAGGCCAAGGAGTGGCTCACGAATCTCGGGCTTTGGAACACGCTGTTGCCCAAGTTCGTGTTCGCCGCCAACGCCGCGCAGACCGACGACTATGTCGCGCGAGGCGAGGTCGATGCGGGTATAGGTTTCGCAAGCGATGCAAAGGGTCGGACCGATCTCGAGGTTGCCTACACCGTTCCCTCAAGCGAGATCAGGCCAATCAAGTATGTCGCCGCTCCCATCAAGGCAACCCCTTCACCCGCTCTCGCCGAGAAGTTCGTGACCTATCTGCTCTCGACGGAAACGCAGACCGCCCTCGTTGATGCTGGCTTCAAGCCAGCGCCTACTAAGTAGCTCACCCTCGGTGGCCCGTCCACTGCCGGGTGGGCGGGCCACCTCTTCGGTTCCCACGGACGGATGGAGGCGCAGGCATGGACTTCGCGAGCATTGCGTTCCCCCTGCGTCTTTCTCTGCAGGTCGCGGGTATCTCGACGGTGCTTGTTGCGCTTCTGGGGGTGCCGCTCGCCTACGTGCTCGCGACGCGCGACTTTCGCGGCAAAGCGGCCGCCGGCGTTGCAGTGATGCTTCCGATGGTCCTGCCACCGATCGTTACCGGCTACTACTTGCTGCTCCTTGTTGGACGCAACGGTTTGCTCGGCCGAGCGAGTCGGGCCCTTACTGGCACCGCCGTCGGGCTCACGTTCACCTGGCAGGCGGCGGTCATCGCGTCGTTCGTGATTGCGCTGCCTTTGGGCGTGACCACTGCCCGGTCCGCGATCGCCGCAGTCGATCCTGCGCACGCCGACGCGTCACGCACCCTTGGCCGAGGAGAGCTCGAGACGGCGATCTACGTCGTGTTGCCGCTCGCGGCACGGGGCATCGTCGCGGGGCTGGCGCTGGCGTTCGCACGGGCGCTCGGCGAGTTCGGCGCGACAATCATGGTCGCGGGCAACATACCGGGGCAGACCAACACGATGGCTCTCGAGGTCTACAACGCAGTCATCTACGGAGACTGGAAGACGGCAACGCTGCTGGTCGTCGTGTTTACGGCCGTGTCGGCGGCGGTCCTGCTCGGCGCCGGACGGCTCAGCGCAGAGGCTGTACGTTGAGCGGGCTGTCGGTTTCACTACATAAGCGCTTGCTGGGATTCGACCTCGACGTCGGGTGGGCCGTGCGCGACGGATTCACCGTGCTGTTCGGCTACTCGGGAGCAGGCAAGTCGCTCACGCTGGGCATGATCGCCGGTACACTCCGTCCGGACGCCGGCCGTGTTGTTTTGGGCAACGCCACGCTATGCGACACGACGGCCGGTATTTGGGTGCCGCCGCAGCAGCGCCGAATCGGCTATGTCTCTCAGGCGGCGCAGCTCTTCCCGCACATGACCGTGCAGGGAAACGTTGAGTACGCGCTCAAGGGACTCGCGCGAACTCAGCGCAGGGCGCGCGCAGCAGAGCTTCTCGACCGGCTTCACGTCGCCGACCTCGCCATGAAGCGGCCGCACCAGCTCTCCGGCGGGCAGAAACAGCGCTGCGCGCTGGCACGAGGACTCGCTCTCGAGCCGCAGGCCATGCTGCTCGACGAGCCGCTGTCCGCGCTCGACCTGCCGTTTCGGGTAGAGATGCGCGAACTTCTGCGCGAAGTCCAGCGCGATAGCGGCGTGCCGTTTGTGATGGTAACCCACGACTTGTACGAGGCATGCGCACTCGCCGACACGCTCGTCGTCTACTCGGGAATCGGTGCCGTCCAGGTCGGCTCGCCTGAAGAACTCGTGGGCGATCCGGCCACACCAGAGATCCGACGGCTGCTCCATGCGATGCAGCTTCCGGAGTCGGTCTTCGATCAGCGCCACGCGGCGCATCTCGTTCCGCTCAACCGAAAGGAGCACGTCGCATGAGGCTCTCAGCACGCAATCAGCTCGCAGGTACGGTCGTCTCGGTCACGCGCGGGCCGGTAACTGCGTTGGTCAAGGTCGACCTCGGGAACGGCCAGCACATCAGCGCCACCCTTACTACCGAGGCTGCAGACGACCTCGGTCTGACCACGGGCGCGCCTGTGACAGCGATCGTCAAAGCCAGCGCGGTGATTCTCGGCGTCGAATGACAATAGCGTTGCCTCGGATCGACCAAGTGTTGACCGTCAGCGCGTTCAACTATGGAGGAGCACACGTGGTCGCGCTCGCACCCATCGGCACGATTCATACGCCATTTGCGACCAAGGACGACGCGCCGATTCAAGGCGCCTTCCATCCCGAGAACGTGGGGGTGGTCGACTTGCTGCCGGAGTACGCCGAGGGCCTTGCCGACATTGACGGCTTCACGCACCTCATCCTGCTCTACGAGTTCGACCGAGCAGCGCCCGTGGAGATGCAGCGACAGACGTTTCTCGGCGACGAGCCACATGGGCTGTGGGCGACTCGGCATCCGGCACGCCCCAACGGGATCGGGCTCACGGTCGTTCGCCTGCTCGGCCGCGACGGCGCGCAGTTGCAGGTGGGCGGCATCGACGTGCTCGATGGCACGCCGTTGCTCGACATCAAGCCCTACATTCCGCGTTTCGACAGCTTCCCTGACGCGAGCGAGGGTTGGCTTGCCGGTCGCGCCGAGCGCCCCAAGCCTCCAGGCCGGGAGTAGCGTGGCGTACCGAGCAAATGACGCGGCGGGCGAGCCGGATTCGGCCCGAATCTGGTGCTCCGGCCACCGCCGGGCCCCGGGCGCTATCAATGCACAATCTGCGGCACGCGCGTCAACGTCGTGCGAGGTGAGCCGCTGCCGAGTTGCCCTTTCTGCCATGGCACGGAGTTCCATCGCGTGCATGATTGACGATCCGGTGCTACGCGGTGCGCGGCGCTTCCGGTAGAGTCGTCTGCGACGCCTCCCCGAGCCCCGGAGCCAGAACTCATGACCCACGAACTGCGCCGGCACGACCTCGAGATCACCGACCCGGCCGAGATCGATCGCATTCTGCGGGCCGCTCGCTACGCGACCATCGCGCTCGCCGATGGCGACCAGCCGTACGCCGTGACGTTGAGTTGCGGCTACGATGCTGACCGCCGCCGCCTGTGCTTCCACATCGCGCCGAAGGGTCGCAAGCTCGACATCATCGCTGCCAATCCGGCTGCATGCGCGACCGTGATCGGTGACCTCGGCTACAAGGTGGGGGAGTGCGCGCACCCCTACGAGTCGGTCGTGATGTCCGGCCGCATGCGCGTGCTCGAGGATCCGGGTGACATCCGCGCGGGCATGCGCACGCTGGTCTCGCAGCTCGAGTCGCCCGAGGACGAGGTGGAGATATGGGAGCGCAACAAGCTCGACACGCCAGAGGCGCTGAAGCGTTTCCGCATGCTGGTCTTCGAAATCGACGAGCTCACAGCCAAGACCGGGCAGTAGCCGCCCTCGCGTTCCGAGCAGGGTAGATTCCTCTTGAGGGACAGATCTCGAGGGGAGGCGGCGATCATGGCTGGCGTGGATCGACAGCACTACGCGCTGCAGACGATCTTCTCGTTCTTCCTCGGCCTGATGGTCTTGGCGTTTATCGGCGTTGGGGTGAACACGTTCTATCCGTCGCCAGCGACGCAGCGCGAGCAAGCTCAGCAGAAGATCGATCGTCAGATCGAGGCGATCACCTCGGTCAACCAGAACAAGAGCCTTGATGCGACGCAGCAGGCGCAGATCCAGAAGCTCCAAAACCAGCGCAACGCGCTCCAAGACGTCATCGATGCGGACATGAAGATCTGGGCGCGCAACACGAGCATCATCCTCGTGGTCTTCGCGACGCTAGTGATGGGGGTGTCGCTCGTTCGAAGCGAGCAGCTTCGAGTGCTTTCAAACGGGCTTCTGCTTGGCGGACTGTTCACGATGCTCTACGGCACCGGTTGGGTCATCTTCTCCGGCAACTCGACCGCTCGTTTCGTGGTGATTGCGTTCGCGCTTCTGGTCGCCATCGGACTGGGCTATCTGAAGTTCGTTCGCCGCCACGCCGAGACACCCATGCTCGCTGCGACCCCGTCCGAGACGGCGGGGTCGGCGGCTCCCAGCGATCTCGAAGCACGAGTTTCTGAGCTGGAGCGCAAGGCCGCGGCTGCCGCATCGGCGTTAGCGGGCCACGAGTCTGGGCGCGGCGAGTAGACGCCCAGACGCGGTGTTGTGCGGGATTCGGCTCGTTGGGTACAACCCGAAGAGGCGTTACCAAGCGTGGCTAGAAGGGGGAGCTTCACATGGATCTAGCCGTCGTAACCAGCCAACGCGCGGGTATTCCCGTGCTCGCATTCAGCGGCGACTTGGACGGAATCCTGGTCGATGAGTTCGAGCGGGCGGTGATCGAGACCGCCCAGGAGTCGTGTGGCTCCGTAATCGTCGACCTCGGCGGCGTGACCTACATCGACAGTCAGGCCTTTGGCAGGCTCCTCAAAGCACACGTTGTCTTGGAGACCTCCGGCGGCGACATTGCGATTGCCAGTAGCGGTGCCGATGTGACCCGCATCATACGGACGTTTGGTGCCGACTACCTGCTCGGCGTGTTTGACGACGTCGATTCGGCCGCAGCGTACCTGCAGCCGCTGATACCCCACGATTAGTAGGGAGTCGCGCGGGCCGCGCAGGGGGCTAGGCCTGCGTGCCGAAGCACTCCGAGTAGCTGGAGCACGCGCCACAACTGGGAGCCTTGCACGTGTGAAAGCCGCCCCACCGGCACAACTTGCGGTAGAGGAACTTCTTCCAGCGCATGTCCATGAGATTGTCGGCTGCGAATGGCTCGAAGTACGCCTCGAACAGCCTGCGAAGCACTCCGCGATTGGGAAGCTCCAGATCGCGCCAAAGGTGCTGCTCGCCGAGGCACGCAGCCGCAATCGCTCGCGCGACGACCTCGGCTTGCGCCGGATTGACTCCCGGCGTTGTCTGCAGCAGCAGCATCCCGACGATAGCGTCGAACTCGACGCGCCGCTCTTCGACCTGCTCGGCGAAGCGCGCCTCGACCGCTCCGTCCGAGAAACGCTCGACGGCCGCCGCCACTTCCAGGTCGCCTACCGCGGAAACCGAACTGCCCGTGGGCATTGCCTCGCCTGAAGCGCTGGGATCGTGGACGGTCGGCATCTCGGCCATCAGCTGGCTTCCAGGTCGTACTTGCGGATCTTGTAGCCGAGCTGGCGCGGGGTCACCCCGAGTTCGCGGGCGGCCTTGGCTTGCACGTAGGCGTGCTTGCGAAGTGCAGCGACGATGCGACGTCGCTCGAGCGCCTCGACCTCGTCCTCCAACGACATCCCCGCGCCGCCGCCCTCCTCAGGCAGGTCGTGAACGAGCAGGTGCATCGGCAGATCGCCGGGTTCCAGTAGGTCGTTGTCGGCGAGCACTACCAAGCGCTGGATCGTGTTCTCGAGCTCGCGGATGTTACCCGGCCACGGGTAGCGCAGCAGCAGACGCAGCGTCTCGCTCGACACGCCGACTTCGCGCTCAGCCAGCTGGCCGAAGCGGCCGAGGAAGTGCTCGATGAGCAGCGGTAGGTCTTCTCGGCGGTCGCGAAGCGGGGGGAGGAAGACCGGCACCACGTTGAGGCGCCAGTAGAGGTCCTCGCGAAACTCGCCTTGCTTGGTCATGTGCTCGAGGTCGCGGTTGGTGGCGCTTACGATGCGCGCATCGGTGGTCAGCGTCTTTGTGCCGCCGAGCCGTTCGAATGTGCGCTCCTGGAGAACGCGCAGCAGCTTGGCCTGAAGGCCGGGGGAGACGTCGCCCACCTCGTCGAGGAAGATCGTGCCGCCCCGGGCCAGCTCGAAGCGTCCCTGCTTGCTAGCGACCGCACCCGTGAACGCACCCTTCTCGTAGCCGAAGAGTTCGGCCTCGAGGAGGTTTTCCGGTAACGCGGCGCAGTTGATCGCGATGAACGGGCCCTTGGGCCGCATTCCTTGGTAGTGGAGCGCGTGTGCGATGAGCTCTTTGCCGGTTCCCGATTCTCCGCGCAACAGCACCGTGGCCTGAGACATCGCAACCTTGGTGACGACGCGGAAGACCTCCTGCATCGAGTCGGAGTCGCCGATGATGTTGGGCATCGAGTAGCGGCCGCGCAGTTCTCGGCGAAGGCTTTCGCGCTTCTCGACCTCATGCTGGTAGGTCCAGTAGAGACGCACCGCGTGCGCGATGTTCGAGGCGACGATCTCGAGCACGCGCACGTCCTCGTCGAGCGAGACCGCGGCATCGCCAAACACGCGGTCTGCCGAGAGCACGCCGAGCACCTCCCCGCGTAGCACAATCGGCACGCTGATGAAGGCGATATCGGTCTTGGCCGGACGCGAACCAGTGCGGTTGAGGAAGAGCGGCTCTTCGCCGATGTTCGGCACGACCATCGCCTTGCCGCTAGAGACGACGCGGCCGACCACGCCCTCGCCGACGCGGTAGATGCCACGCGCGATCTCGGCTCGCGTCAGCCCGTGTGCGGCAGCGATTCGCAGCTCTCGCGTCTCGGGATGCACGAGCGCGACCGTGCCTCGCTGCAGGTCGAGGCTCTCGGCGAGCACTCGCATCGCTTTGCGCAGGTTGCGGTCGATGTCGAAGCTCGAGACCATCGTCTGGCTGACCTGGAGAAGCGCCGAGAGTTCGTCGGCAGGTGAAGCGCATGTATCTGTTTCCGGGATGGATTCAGGGGTCATACAGGCAGTGAACCATGCCCGTGTTTCCGTCCCATGAAGAGGGAGTTTCGGCCTGTGCACCCGGTTTGCGCACAAACATGACCATTTCAGTAAAGATTATGTTGCCGAGAGGTGTTTCTGGCACCGAGCTTGCGTGCTACACCGCACCCGACGACACGGGAACACGAGGAGACTGGCTGACATGACTGACATCCGCGGCGTTGCCGCTACCTACCACGCTCGACCCACTCGCGAGGGTGCCGGCGTGCACCTGCGTCGCGCTTTCGGCTTCGACCAAGTCCCGCGCTTCGACCCGTTCCTCATGCTCGACGACTTTCGCTCCGACGAGCCCCAGCACTTCAAGAAGGGCTTCCCGTGGCATCCGCACCGCGGCATCGAGACGGTGACCTACCTTCTGCGCGGCGACGTCGAGCACGCCGACTCCATCGGCAACTCCGGTGTGATCGGCTCGGGATGCGCGCAGTGGATGACGGCTGGCAGCGGCATCATCCACCAGGAGATGCCCCTCGGCGACGAGAACGGCGTGATCGAGGGCTTCCAGCTCTGGGTTAACCTTCCGGCCAGCGACAAGATGATGGCGCCGCGCTACCAAGGCGTCTCGGAGGACGAGATCCCACTGATCGTGACCGAGGGCGGCGTGGCCATCCGCATCATCGCAGGCACCGTCGACGACGTGACCGGGCCGATCTGCGACATCGTGACCGAGCCCGAATACCTCGACATAACGGTGCCGCCCAACTCCCGCTTCACACACCCGACGATGTTGGGGCACACGGTTTTCGCCTACGCGATCGCGGGCTCGGGCTGCTTCGCCGACGCGATGGACGCCGAGGCGTGCGTCTCCGACGGGACGACGGCCCTGTTCGACGACGGCGAGTCGGTCGTCGTGACCACGGCCACGCAGCCGCTTCGTTTCCTGCTGCTCTCGGGCAAGCCGATCGGCGAGCCTGTAAGCTGGGGCGGGCCTATCGTGATGAACACGCGCGAGGAACTCGAGGCCGCCTTCGAAGAGCTTGAGGAAGGCACGTTCATCCGCGAGAAGTAGCCGGACGATGCACGTGAACGGGTCCCGGCACCGTGCGCTGCGCCAAAGCTCGGGCCTGGGTGTCGCTTCTACTCGGGCAGATCTCCCGGCGCGCAGTCGCGGAAGCTCTCGGCGAAGCTCATGAAGGCGTAGACGTCGGCGAAGTTGCTCGCTATCCCCAACGACACGCGCATCGTGTTGGGCATCTTGCCGGTGGTGTCGCGGATGATGTCGCGGCATTCGGTGAACGTCACCGGCGCCGCCTTGCCCACGAAGCACTCGGCCATATCGTCGGGCGTTATATGGTGCGCGACCTCGCCGTCGCCCGGGTTGCAGAAGCAGCCTGTGCGCAGCGAGATGCCGCGACGCCCCGCGAGTTCTTCCATCCGGTCGACGTCGTAGGGCGCACCTTCGGGGTCGAGCAGGTAGAACGCGACGGTCGCTCCGCGGCATTCGGTGTCGAGCGGCCCAAACACCCGCACCATCGGCGCGCCGCTCGAATGCTGCAGCCGGCCCATCGCGCCGAGCAGCCAGTCGGTCAGCGCCATCACCCGATCGTGGATCGCGTCGATACCCACGGCCGAGACGTGCTCAAGCCCGATCTCGACGGCTGGCAGCCCGAGGTAGTCGACCGTGCCGTCCTCGAAGCCGACGTGCCCGGGAGCTAGATGGTGCCAGCCGCTGCCCTGCACCGAGGCCAACGTGATCGTCCCGCCAGCGAACCACGGGCGGCGCAGCTTGCGCAGGGCTTCTCGGCGAACGATGAGGGCGCCGATGCCGGTGGGGTAGCCGAACATCTTGTAGAACGACAGCGGCACGAAGTCAGGCTTGATCGCCGAGAGGTCGAGGCGGTTCGTGGGCGCGAACGCTGCACAGTCGAGCAGAACGTCCCAGCCCAACTCGTGGGCCTCGTCGATCCACTCGAGCGGGTGCTGCACGCCGCTGAAGTTGGACTGCGCAGGGAAAGCGAAGAGGTGGTTGTGGCCTTCGGCGACGCGCTTCAGCTCGCTAGTGACCATCGCGCAGTCGAGCCGCAGGTCGGGCTCGCCCACCGGCAGGTACGTGACCTCCGCGCCGGCAGCACGCGCGAACTCTCGGATGCCGTTGACCGAGTTGTGGTTGTCGTACGTCAGCAAGTAGCGATCGCCGGCGCCAAACGGGTACGACTCGCCGACGAGCTTGAGCGCCGCGCTTGCGTTGGCCGTGAACACCACGTCGTACTCGGCCGGGGCGGCGTTGAAGTACTCGAACACGGCGTTTCGAGCGCGCTCGACCAGAGCTGTGGACGCGCGCGACGTCGGATTGTGCGAGTGTGGATTGCCGAGAACTCCGATCCGCAACAACTCCTGATGCCGCTCGATTTGCGAAGCGGCGTACAGTCCGCCACCGGTGAAGTCGAGATAGACGTGCCCCAGCTCGTCGAGGCGGCCGTACTCGGCGGAGCGCAAGGCGTCGAGCGGTGTGCCGGCGCCGTAGCCGGGGTGCTCGGCGAGGAAAGCGGTCTGCGTGGCGCCGCGGCGCTCGGGGGTGAAGAGCGGGGTCGGACCTGCGGGTAGTGCGCAATCCATGAGTGCTCCTTGGCGTTCCGATGCCAGCGCGACGCCGATCGTTTGCTCGCTGTTAGCTGCACACGCACCGAGCGTCAGGCGCCCGGTGCGTGTCGAGGGTATCGCAATACGGTTTTCGGGTGGGCGTGGAACTGTGGCGTTAGTGGCCGGCGCAGAGGTTCTCGCTGCCGAACTCACGCAACTCGCCGGCGATAAAGGCCTCGACCGCCTGCCGAGGGGTAGGCGATTGGTCGTCGAAGAGCGCCTTCATACCGGTGCGGTTCATGGCCGAGAGCGGTCCACCGCCCATGCCCACGACGATGGCACCTCCTACACCAGCATCGGCCAGCATGCTCACGGTAATCGCACATCCACCGTGCGAGTGCGGTGGGTTGACCACGACGTCGCCGCCCACGATCTGGCCGTCAGCGACCTGCACGATCGTGAACGAATCGGCATGGCCAAAGTGTGCCGAACGCTCTCCATCGATGCCTCCGGGTCCGTTCGTTGGCACTGCGATCTTGATCTGTTCGCTCACGTGGTTCTCCAGTTCTGCTCGGTGGTTCTAGGCCCTTTTGGTGCTGAAGTCGCCGAACAAGCGGTACAGCAGGCAGAATCCGGTCGCTCCCGTGATCAGTGCGACGACACCTAAGACGTCGAGGACGATTCCCAGGGTGCCCTTCACAAAGAACAGCCCAACTCCTAGCAAGACCGCGCCTAAGACGAGCCGAATCACTCTATCCGCGTTCCCCTCGTTCACCTTCATGCGCTCAACTCCCCACGGGTTGTGCGAGGCGGTTGCCTCACAACGGTAGGCTGACTACAAGGCGCAGACAGCCGGCTTGATTGCCGAGACCAGCGAGTGCCTGGTCAGGCCGTCATGTGTGATGGCGTCGGCGAATCCGACCCTGCCGAGCAACGCCGCGATCTCCTCTGCCGGCACGCGGACACCGTGCGGCGGACCTCCGGCGTCGTCACCCGGTGCCCAATCGGCGATGACGACCGAGCCTCCGATGCGCAGCAGGCGAAGCGCCTCGCGGTACGTGGACGTGGGATCGGCGAGCTCGTGATGGACGTTGATCATGACGACGACGTCGGCCTCACCAGTGGGCAGCGGAACCACGGTCTCACGCGAGAGGGTAGGTTTGAGGCGCCCAGAGAGTGCGGAGGGCCGGTGCTCGAACATCCAGCGGACCATCGTCGGCTCCACGTCGACGGCGTACACGTCGGCGTTTGGCACGAGAGCAGCGAAGCGGCACGCGAACATCCCGGTCCCAGCGCCGATTTCGATGACGACGCGCGGATCGACTGCGTCGGCGGCCTGCCATATCGTCTCGGGATCCAGGTACTCGAAGCGTGCGGGGTCGTTCAGGCGCTCGAGCTTGCTGACATCGAACTTCTCATACGGCACTCGAGATCCTCCGGTTCTGCGCGCGGTCGAATCGACTATACCCCTTGGGGTATCACGGCGCCAGAGCCATAGCATCGAGCGCGCCTGTTCCAGGCAGGTGAACGGGCTGGCGCGGCGTAGTCTGGAGTTGCCGGCCTGCAGACAAGGAGTCACACGATGCCCCTCAACATCCTCGGTGGCCTGATTGCGGTGTTCATCGCACTGATTCTGTACTCGATAGGTGCCTGGGCTGCGTTTCGGGCCAGAGCCTTCTCGAACCGAACGCTGATGTTCCTGTGGGTCGGCGCGGTGTTCGACGTGCTGGCGACGTTCCTGATGGGGATGTCGATCGGGGGCTTGGACCTGCGGCCAGGCATACACATCGTGCACACCGTGCTCGCACTGGTCGCCATGTTCGGCATGATCATCGTGACGGCGGTCGCGCAGTGGGCTACCGCCACCAAGCGCCAAGCAGCAGCCGTCACACTGTCACGCGTAGTCCTCGCGCCTTGGGCGCTGTGGGCGGGCGTCTTCGTCTTCGGGATGATCGCGCAGGGGCCGCACGCGGGATAGGTCGCCGTCGGTCGCCAGCGCGCACACCGTCATAATCTGTGCCGCGGGGTCTGAATGACCGGCGCTACAGCGCCCTTGCGATCTGCGCAGCGAGGCGCACGTTGTTGTAGACCAGCTGCTTGTTGGCTTCTTCGCTGCGCCCGCCCGAGAGTTCGTGGACGCGTGCAAGCAGAAACGGTGTGACCGCCTTGCCGTGCACTCCTGCCGCGTCAGCATCGGCGAGCGCGGCCGCGATCCAGCCGTCTACCTCATCGGTGTCCAGTGCGTAGCGCTCCGGAATCGGGTTGGCGATTACCGTGCCGCCGCCCGTTCCGAGCTGGCGACGAACTTGCAGCACCGCCGCGATCTCCTTGGGCGTGTCGAATCGTGCATCGACCCCAAAGCCACTCGTGCGCGTGTAGAACGCGGGGAACTCATCGGTTTGGTAGCCCAGCACGGGCACGCCGTGGGTCTCGAGCACTTCAAGCGTCAGCCCGAGGTCCAGGATGGACTTGGCTCCTGCGCACACTACAGCCACCTCCGTCCGCGCGAGCTCGAGCAGGTCTGCCGAGACGTCCATCGAACGCTCGGTGCCGCGGTGCACGCCGCCGATACCGCCGGTCGCAAAGACGCGGATGCCAGCAAGCGCTGCGATAAGCATTGTGCCCGCGACCGTCGTGGCGCCGTCCGTGCCGCTTGCCAGCAGCGTGGGGATGTCTCGGCGGGAGGCCTTTGCGATGCCTGGCGTCGAGGCGAGGTGTTCGAACTGCTCGGCGGTCAGGCCGACCTTCATGCGGCCGCCGAGAATCGCAATGGTGGCCGGAACGGCACCTGTCTTGCGGGC
>JARLGT010000074.1 GCA_031292615.1 Coriobacteriia bacterium
CCTGGTGCCAGAAGCGCAACTACTGCGAGACGAATCCCGCGAAGCTCGTGGACCCCATCCAAGAGGAGCCACCGGATACGAACTCCCTAACCTTGGAGCACTGTCTACTCATCCTCCAAGAGCTTAAAGGCATGGACAAGGCTATCTGGTGCACGTTGTTCCTTAGTGGAGTTCGAATCGGAGAGCTCAAAGGACTTCGTCGTGGAGACCTATCCACGAGCAATCACCAGCTGGTCGTGGAGCGCAGCGTCTACAAGATGGGAGCCACCGCCGTCAAGCGCTACGGGAAGCCCTTCCAGCAGACCAAGAGCGGCAAGGACCGAAAGCTCACCATCCCCCAGCTGCTCTGCGACATCCTCGGCGAATGGCGAGACCAAACCCGAGGCGATGAAAACCCCTACGACTTGATGTTCACGAATCCACGCACCCATGGCGTCATCAACGACGACGAGTTCCGCAAGGCGCTCAAGTCGGCCGCAACGATAGCGGCCACGAAGGTGAAGGGAAGCGAACCGCTGGACCTGGCCGATGCGAAGTGCCACAAGGCCCGCTCCGCTTTCGCGCGAATCTACCTCAGCCTCGGTGGTAACATCGAGGACCTCAGAAGGGAACTCGGACACACGCGGATAGAGACAACGATGAAATATCTGCGATGGGCTCCCGGATACAAGAAGAGCGCGTTCGACCTGATTACCGGAGCCGAACTGGGAATTGCACTGGGAACTAGATTCTCCACAAGCCTAAACGACCAGCTCAGGAGCCTTTAGTATGCTGCTACGGAACAAGTACAAGAAGTGCCACGGCGCGAACGCGTAGATGCCGATGATCGAGAACCGTTCAAGTGAGATAGCGTCCCTGCGCGAGCGCGTTGCGCAGATGTGCGAGTACCTCCACATCGACGCCCGCCGAGCCGAGCTGGCCAAGCTGGAGGCCAACGCTGCCAAGCCGGGCTTCTGGGACGACCAGAGCATCGCGCAGGCGACGATGGCGCAGTCCTCGGGCATCCGCGAGGAGATCTCGCCGTACGAGGAGATCGTCGAAGCGCTCGACGACGCCGAAGTCGCCAACGAGTTTGCACTCGCCGACAACGACGAGGAGCTGGCTGCCGAGGTAACCACAGCGCTGGCCGATGCCGCGCGGATGACCGATGCGCTCGAGGTCAGCTCGTGGTTCACCGGGGAGTTCGACCACGGCGACGCGATCGTGACGATCACCCCCGGTGCGGGCGGCTTGGAGGCCCAGGACTGGGCCGAGATGCTGCTCAAGATGCTGACCAAGTACGCCGAGCGCAAGAAGTGGAAAGTCGAGCTCAACGACGTCATCCCCGGTGTCGAGATCGGCATCGATCGTGCCACCTTCACGGTTCACGGACGTATGGCGTACGGCATGTTGCTGTCCGAGTCCGGGGTCCATCGGCTCGTTCGCATCAGCCCGACCGACGAGAAGAAGCGTCGGCAGACCACGTTCGCAGGCGTCGAGGTGCTCCCCGTGCTTCCCGACGACGTCGAAGTCGACGTGAGGGACGAGGACCTGCGTATCGACGTGTACCGCTCGAGCGGCCCAGGGGGCCAGAGTGTGAACACGACCGACTCGGCGGTGCGCATCACGCACATTCCGACCGGGCTTGTGGTGACGTGCCAGAACGAGAAGTCGCAGCACAAGAACAAAGACGCGGCGATGAAGATATTGCGGGCGCGCCTCTACGAGATCGAGAAGGAGAAGCGCGACGCAGAGCTCGACGAGCTGCGCGGACCAAAGCGCGACATCAGCTTCGGCAGCCAGATTCGCAACTACGTGCTCTACCCCTACCAGCTCGTCAAAGACGTTCGCACAGGTATCGAGACAGGCAACGTTGACGCGGTGCTCGACGGCGATATCGATCAGTTCGTGGTCGGCTACCACCGCTGGCGCGTGAAGGGCGAGGGCGCCGCCGACGACGCAGTCGCCGCCGCTCTAGCCGACGAGGAGTGACGACATGCGGCTGCTCGCCGACCTGCATACGCACACGATTGCCTCGGGGCACGCCTACTCGACGCTGACCGAGAACGCTCGCGCTGCTCGGGCGCGCGGGCTCGAGCTCATCGCCGTCACCGACCACGGCCCGGGCGTCCCGCAAGGCGCGCACCCGTGGTACTTCTGGAACCTCAAGGTGGTGCCAAGCGTGCTCGATGGCGTGCGCATCCTGAAGGGATGCGAAGCCAACGTGGCCCCCGATACAGACAACGGCGTCGATCTGCCCGACAACGTGCTCGGCTTGCTTGACTTCGTTGCTGTGGGCTTTCATCCGACCGGCGGTTTCGACGTGCCGGACCGCGCGCGCAACACCGAAGCGCTGCTGCGCGTAATGGCTAACCCGCTCGTCGACCAGATCACGCACCCCGGCAACGAGGACGAGTTTCCGCTGGACTTGGAGGCTGTGGTCGAGGCTGCTGTTCGCCACAACGTGATCCTCGAGCTCAACGACCATAGCTTCGACCCTTCGAGCTCGCGCGCAGGCTCGACCGCACGCGAGCGCCAGTTCGCGGGAGCCGCGTACGACGCAGGCGCACCGGTAGCGATCGGCTCCGACGCGCACTACGCCCTGCACGTCGGCCATTTCGACGCCGCGCTCGCAATCGCCGAGGAGTTCGGCTTCGCCGACGACCGCATCGTGAACCGCAACGCCGAGAGCGTGCTCGCGCACTTGCTCGGCAAGCGCGAAAGGCCGCGCCTCAACATCGGGGGCGAGTGGACCTGGCCGACCGGCCCTGATGTCGCGCGCGACCCCGACTCGGGCGAGGCGGGCTGGTGGTAGTCGAGCGCATTCTCAGGAGCCGGCGTCTGCGCGACTTCGCCCTCATGACGGTGGGCGTCGCAATGACGGCGTTCGCGCTCGACGCGTTCCTCATCCCTAACCAGCTCGCGGCGGGTGGAGTGTCGGGCTTGGCGACAGTCATCTTCTACGCGGCGAAAGAGCATCTCGGCGTTACGCTTCTCGTGGGTATGCAGATGCTCGTCATGAACGCGATCTTGCTGCTGGTCGCGTGGCGCTATCGGGGCCTGCGCTACGTCGCCAAGACCCTCTACGGCGCTGTTGGCCTGTCCATTCTCGTCGACGTCATGGCGCCATTCGCTCCGCATCTGGCCGCCCACGACCTGCTGCTCGCAGCGCTTTGGGGAGGCGCCGTGTCGGGTCTCGGCATGGGGCTGGTCTTCAAGGGCGGCGGCAATACTGGTGGTACCGACATCGTGGCGCAGCTGCTCTCGCGGCGCTTCCCGTTCGGCGTCGGCCAGCTGATGCTCGTCATCGACGCGTGCGTCACCGTACTGGCCGCGATTCAGTTCGGTCCCAACGTTGCGCTCTATGGCGTCGTCGCCATCTTCGTGAGCACGGCCACCATCGACCTGGTGCTCGAGGGCGTCTCGGTGGAGAAAGCCGTGATCATCATCTCGGACGTGGCCGATCGGATTGGCCAGGCGATCAATGCCGAGATGGGCCGAGGAGCGACGCGCCTCGAGGCGACCGGCGTGTTCACTGGCGAGCGCCGGGGCACCCTCTACGTGGTGCTGGCGCGAAACGAGATCGACGACCTGAAGGCCATCGTGAAGGGCATCGACCCCACCGCGATGGTGATCATCTCCAACGTGCACGAAGCCATCGGCGAGGGCTTCAAGGAGATGGCGGGCTAGGCTTCACGCCCGCATAGTGTGCTGGGTCACAGTCACTGTCACCGGCTGCGTTGACCCGCTTTGCCCGCACGGGTATCCCTGAGCTCGTAGGCCACACCGCCAAGAGACCGGCGGCTCCGACGGGGGGAGCGCAATGACGGGACGCAGGTGCACCATTCTGATCGTGCTGACGGTGACGACCCTATTTGGCTTTGCGGCTCAGGCATTTGCCGACGCGGGTGCATTCGAGGCCGTCGTTGCTCTGCCCTTCGCTCGCATCGTGCTGGCCGTGGCAAGCGTCGCATTCACGGCGGCGCTGGCGCGCGGAGCGACTCGCTGACGCCCATCGCCACCACCGTTCGCCTGCGCGTTGTCTCTCGGCAGCGCCGTCTACCGCGCACGCCACACCGCTGACCCGCGCGTTTGGACCTTACGCGGTACATCCGTTCCGCGCCGCTTTCTGGGCGCGGACAATCCTCCGTACTACCCCCTGGATCTCGTACGGAGGAGGCACCAATGGCTGATGCCACACCCATCAAGGATCCCAAGGAGCGCTACCGTGCCGGCGTGCTCAAGTACGCGAAGATGGGCTACTGGGAAGGCGACTACGAGCCCAAGCCCACTGACCTGCTCGCGGTCTTTCGCGTAACGCCGCAAGAGGGCGTCGATTGGATCGAGGCCGCAGCTGCTGTGGCCGGAGAGTCGTCGACGGCGACCTGGACCGTCGTGTGGACGGACCGGCTCACCGCCGCCGAGAACTACCGCGGCAAGGCATACAAGATCGAGGCCGTTCCCGGCCGAGACGACCAGTTCTTCGCCCACATCGCATACGACATCGAGCTCTTCGAGCCCGGGTCGATCGCGAACCTCACGGCGTCGATCATCGGCAACGTGTTCGGCTTCAAGCCGGTCAAGTCGTTGCGCCTCGAGGACATGTACTTCCCGCCAGCGTACGTCAAGACGTTTGACGGCCCACCGACCGGGATCATCGTCGAGCGCGAGCGGCTCGACAAGTTCGGTCGTCCGCTCCTGGGCGCCACCATCAAGCCCAAGCTTGGCCTGTCCGGCAAGAACTACGGACGCGTGGTCTACGAGGCACTTCGCGGCGGCTTGGACTTCACAAAGGACGACGAGAACATTAACTCGCAGTCGTTCCAGCACTGGCGCGACCGTTTCCTCTACTGCATGGAGGGCGTCAACAAGGCGCAGGCCGCCAGCGGTGAGGTGAAGGGCCACTATCTCAACATCACGGCAGGCACGATGGAGGACATGTACGAGCGCGCCGAGTTCGCCAAGAGCCTGGGCAGCAACATCGTCATGATTGACCTCGTCATCGGCTGGACGGCAATCACGTCGATGAGTAAGTGGGCGAGTAAGAACGACATGCTGCTCCACATGCACCGCGCCGGGCACTCTACGTACACGCGTCAGAAGGACCATGGCGTCAGCTTCCGCGTCATCTGCAAGTGGCTGCGACTTGCTGGCGTCGATCATCTGCACGCGGGCACCGTTGTGGGCAAGCTCGAGGGCGACAAGAACTCGGTGCTGGGCTTCTACGACGTGCTGCGTGAGAGCAAGAACGAGGTCAACCCCGAGCACGGCCTGTTCTTCGAGCAGGACTGGGTGGGACTGCGCAAGGTCATGCCTGTTGCATCGGGTGGGATTCACGCGGGCCAGATGCACCAGCTGCTCGACTTGTTCGGTGACGACGTGGTGCTGCAGTTCGGCGGCGGCACGATCGGACACCCAGAGGGCATCGCGGCTGGCGCCACTGCCAACCGCGTGGCGCTGGAGACCATGGTCAAGGCGCGCAACGAGGGTCGCGACATCCTCATGGAGGGCCCCAAGATCCTCGCCGACGCCGCCAAGTGGTGCAAGCCACTCCGTGCCGCACTCGACACGTGGGGCGAGGTCACCTTCGACTACGCAAGCACTGACACGCTCGATACGGTCCCGACCCCGACGTCCATCTAGCCCGCTTAAGGAGGCCGAAATGCGAATCACACAGGGAGCGTTCTCGTTCCTTCCAGACCTGACCGACGATGAGATCCGTATGCAGATCGACTACTGCCTGAGCAACGGCTGGGCAGTCGCGATCGAGCACACCGATGACGCTCATCCGCGCAACACGTACTGGGACATGTGGGGTGCGCCCATGTTCGACCTGGTCGACCCTGCCGGCGTCATGATCGAGCTGGCCGAGTGCCGCACGGCCAACCCACAGAGCTACATCCGAATCAACGCGTTCGACTCGACGCATGGGGTCGAGTCGGTTGCCCTGTCGTTCATCGTCAACCGGCCGACCAACGAGCCGGGCTTCCGCCTCGATCGCACGGAGACAGAGGGGCGCACGCAGCGCTACAGCCTCGTCTCGTACGCCGTCGACAAGTCACCTGCCGGCGAGCGCTACGGCGCCGGAGCCTAGCTTGAGCTTGGAGGCCCGACATGGAGGAGCCCACCAACACCCGCCCCGAGCGGGATGACGACGACGCCACGAACGATCCGACGTCGGCACCGGTAACAATCGACCTCGCTCGCGAGTACGAGGAGGCCGGGATCGCCGAGGTGCTCGACGCACTCGACCGCGAACTTGTGGGCCTGAAGCCGGTCAAGCGGCGCGTGCGCGAGATCGCGGCGCTGCTGCTCGTCGAGCAGGTCCGCGAGCGCATGGGGCTCTCGGCGGGAGCGCCTTCGCTGCACATGTGCTTCACGGGTAACCCTGGCACGGGCAAGACGACCGTCGCCATGCGCATGGCTCAGATCCTGCACCGCCTCGGCTATTGCCGGAAAGGGCACGTCGTCGCGGTCACGCGCGACGATCTGGTGGGGCAGTACATCGGCCACACGGCGCCCAAGACCAAAGAAGTCTTGAAGAAGGCGATGGGCGGCGTGCTGTTCATCGACGAGGCCTACTACCTGCACCGTCCCGAGAACGAGAAGGACTACGGCCAGGAAGCGATCGAGATCCTGCTGCAGGTCATGGAGAACCAGCGCGACGACCTCGTTGTGATCTTGGCTGGCTACAAGGATCGGATGGACACGTTCTTCGCGTCCAACCCGGGCATGTCGAGTCGCATCGCGCACCACGTCGAGTTCCCGGACTACAGCAGCACCGAGCTCTTCGAGATCGCCGAGCTCATGCTCGATGAGTGGCACTACCGCTTCGACAAGGCGGCCGGGGCAGCGTTTCGCGAGTACGTGGAGGTGAGGCGCGTTCGCCCGCACTTCGCGAACGCGCGAAGCGTCCGCAACGCGCTCGATCGCATCCGCTTGCGGCAGGCGCTGCGGCTATTCGAGGAGCGTGGCCGACAACTGACCTCAGACGACCTCGTGACTATCTGCGAGTCAGACGTACGCGCAAGCCGCCTGTTCGACGTCGATCCCGACGACGAGCCCGCCGATGACGTCTTGGAAGGAGGCACACTATGACCCTGGTGAAATATCGCGCCACGCTCACCCAGTACCTGATCGAGCAGCGGCGCACGCACCCGGAGGCGACCGGGGAGTTCAACGAACTCATCCTCGCGGTCGCGCAGGCGTGCAAGGTCATCGCTCGCGCGGTCGCTCACGGCGCCCTGTCCGGTGTTGCCGACAACCTGGACAACCTCAACGTGCAGGGCGAGGAGCAAAAAGCTCTCGACGTCATCGCGAACGAGGCGTTCCTCTCGGCGACTGAGTGGGAGGGCGTGCTCTCGGGCTGGGCATCAGAAGAGATGGACGTGCCGCTGGCCGTTCCCGCTGAGTACCCGCGAGGCAAGTACCTCTTGGTGTTCGACCCTCTCGATGGCTCGAGCAACATCGAGGTCAACGTCTCGGTTGGATCGATCTTCTCGATTCTGCGATCGCCCAATCCTGGCGACGATCCCGTTGAGGCTGACTTCCTCCAGCCCGGTACGGAGCAGGTCGCTGCCGGCTACGCCATCTACGGGCCGTCGACGATGCTCGTGCTGACGGTTGGCCAGGGCGTTGTCGGCTTCACGCTCGACCCCGAGCTGGGTGAGTTCCTGCTCACGCACCCGGACATCCGCGTGCCCAAGACCACGCACGAGTTTGCGATCAACACCAGCAACAGCCGCTTCTGGGAGGCACCGGTCAAGCGCTACGTCGAGGAGTGCCTCGCGGGCTCGACGGGGCCGCGAGGCAAGGACTTCAACATGCGCTGGGTCGCCTCACTGGTGGCCGAGGCACACCGCATCCTGATGCGTGGTGGCGTGTTCCTGTACCCGCGCGACACCAAAGATGCCAGCAAGGCGGGGCGTCTGCGGCTGCTGTACGAGTGCAACCCGATCGGCTGGATCGTCGAGCAGGCGGGCGGCTTCGCAAGCACTGGTGAGGTCCGCGTCCTCAAAGTGCAGCCGGCGTCGCTTCATCAGCGAATCGGCTTCGTGTTCGGCTCGTGCTGCGAGGTCGAGATCGTCGAGGACTACTACGCCACGATGCAGCTCGACACCGACAGCGACACCCCGCTCTTCAACGTCCGCGGCCTGTTCCGCCAGCCGGGCTAGCCCGTCGTCCTTCGGAGTAAAGGAGCCGGCCATGTCGGCGAAGCACCCAATCATCGCCATCACCGGATCGTCCGGCGCTGGGACCACCACCGTACAGGACACCTTCGAGTCGATCTTCCGCCGAGAGGGCATGGAGGCCGCTGTCGTCGAAGGCGATAGCTTCCATCGCTACGACCGCGCCGAAATGAAGGCGCTCATGGCCGAGGACCAGAAGATCCCGGGCGGCCACCTCTCGCACTTCGGCCCGGAGGCCAACCTCTTCAGCGAGATCGAGAAACTCTTCAAGACGTACTCCGAGACCGGTACCGGCAAGCGGCGCTACTACCTCCACAACGCCGATGAGGCCGAGACGTTCGGCCAAGAGCCGGGCACGTTCACGCCATGGGCCGACCTGCCGGACAACAGCGACCTGCTCTTCTACGAGGGGCTTCACGCCGGCGTCGTGACTCCAGACGTCGACATCGCGCAATACCCCGACCTGCTCATCGGCGTGGTACCGGTGGTCAACCTCGAGTGGATCCAGAAGATCAACCGAGACTGCCGTTACCGTGGCTACTCGGTCGAGGCCGTCACCGATGTGATCCTGAGGCGAATGCACGACTACATGCACTACATCAGTCCGCAGTTCTCGCTGACGCACGTCAACTTCCAGCGAGTCCCTATCGTCGACACCAGCAACCCCTTCATCTCGCGCGACATCCCGGCGCCCGATGAATCGATGCTCGTTATCAGATTCCGTGACCCCAAGGACATCGATTTCCCGTATCTTCTGAGTATGCTGCACGACTCGTTCATGTCCCGCGCCAACACCCTCGTGTGCCCGGGCGGCAAGATGGACCTCGCCATGCAGCTCATCTTCACCCCGTTCATCTGGCGAATGGCCGAGCGACGCAAGAAGGCGCTCGCCCGTTAGCCCCGCGTCCGGACTGTCCTAGACGAAAGGAAGCACGATGGCCCTCATCTCCATGCGCCAGCTGCTCGATCATGCCGCCGAGAACAGCTACGGTCTCCCGGCCTTCAACGTCAACAACATGGAGCAGATCCAGGGCATCATGGAGGCCGCCGCGGCGGTCGACAGCCCCGTGATTCTTCAAGGGTCCGCTGGCGCACGCAAGTACGCGGGCGAGGCGTTCCTTCGCCATCTCGTTGCAGCCGCGGTCGAGGCGTATCCCGACATCCCCATGGCAATGCATCAAGACCACGGCGCAAGCCCAGCGGTCTGCCAGCAGTCGATTCGCTCCGGCTTCACGAGCGTGATGATGGACGGCTCGCTGCTTCCCGATGCCAAGACACCGTCGAGCTACGAGTACAACATCGAGGTGACGCAGCAGGTCTGCGCGATGGCGCACGCGGTTGGCGTCACGGTCGAGGGCGAGCTCGGGGTTCTCGGCTCGCTGGAGACAGGTGAGGCGGGCGAGGAGGACGGTGTTGGTGCCCAGGGCAAGCTGACGCGCGACCAGTTGCTGACCGACCCCGATCAGGCCGCCGACTTCGTCGAGCAGACCGGCTGCGATGCGCTCGCCATCGCAATCGGCACGAGCCATGGTGCGTACAAGTTCACCAAGCGCCCGACAGGCGACGTGCTCTCGATCGAGCG
>JARLGT010000075.1 GCA_031292615.1 Coriobacteriia bacterium
CGGATCGCCGGTCTCATAACCAAGCCCCCCGGGAACTGGGTCGAGTCCCGGTGTCCCGGGAGTGGTGGAAGAATCGTCCAAAATCCTTGGAAACCCTTAGGATTCCTCTAGCATTGTGAGGCTGCGGCGGGGTGGGCGCAAGAGAGGGGACCGACCCGTTTCCACGAGTCGATCCCCTCAAATCAATGCAACCGCGAATCGACCAGCACTACGACGTGCGCGCTAGCTCGGGTGGTCATTTTCCTCAGCCCCCAAGCGGCCCAGAGGTATGCCGCCGGCGTTTACTTCTTGCGCGTGAACGTGAGCGGCGTACTGCCCATCCCAGTGATCAAGCCTTTGAACTGGTCGTTCGAAACCCACTCCACAGACATGGTGGAGTTGGTGGAAGCGCCGTTCAACGTCGTCGTCAGGGTCAGCGTATTGCCCGAGAGCGAGTACTTTGCCGTCGTGTTCTGCGCGCTGCCGCCAGCACTCTGAATCAGCTTGCCATCCTGAGTGAACTGCCACGTGGGGCCGGCGCTCGTGGGCTGGCCCGTCGTGGAGATTGACCAAGTGCCTATCAGCGGGCTGCTCTGCGATTGGCAGGCCGTAAGGCCCAGTAAGCAGACCAGCGCAAAGATCAGTGCGATTGAGGCGATCAAGTTGGTGCGTCGCAAGATGTGTTCCTCCGTGACCAGGTTGTGCCCTCGAGGGCTGCTTCGGGGCAAAGGATACCGCACGCGCACGCAGCCCGGAAGCAAGCACTCGTGCCTCCAGCTTGGGGCCGCTCAATTCCTAACACACTCCAAACATGCCGCACATCCATTCTCAGTACGACGGAGGGACAATCACAGTGTCGCGTGACGGCGGAATCACACGACGAACAGAGTCTTCTTCGTGAGTGTATAGAGCGCCCGCTGTGGCAGCGGCAGGGCACACCAGAGGAGCCGGCGAACCTGCCGGCCCTTTTGGCGTTCCGGGGCGCGAGCACAGACAGGGAATGAGAGAAGCCGGCGCCAGCCAGCGTGACGGCACGTGCGATGCTTCGAGGAATGTGCCTGCGAACGACGCGTGTGTTGGCTCGCTGGAGAGGACGCGACGTGGCGAACGCTCGAAGGACATTCGTGGCACCGGCGCGCGCTTTGGCGCTCGTGGCCCTCGCTACCCTCTTGGCCGTGGCCGCAACCGGCTGCTCATCGAAGACCACCCATCACGTGGCCGACAAGAACGCGCCCCGTGTGAACATTGTCTTCGTCGGGGACTCGATCACGAGTGGTAGCTATTTGGACCCTCGCCTGATGCCCCAGTTCCAGGGCGATGGAGCATCTCACTCCTTCGCTGCACGTTTGGCGTCGGAGCTGCCAACCAAGTATCCGGAGATACCGTGGGGGACGTTCACCAACGTAGCGGTCAATGGCACTACAAGCGTTCAATGGGCGAGCTGGGTGCATGGCCGAGTCGCGCCGCTACATCCCGACGTCGTGGTCCTCATGCTCGGCATCAACGACGCGATTGCGAACTACGAGGGCGGGAGCGAGTCCTACACCGACTTCACGAGGGCGTACGACTCTCTCGTCTCGCAGCTGACTTCGCTACGGAATAGCCGAGGGCGCCCCACCCGATTGATCGTCCTGACGCCTCCGTCCGCAACACCATCCCATGCGCCGAGCCACAACCTCACGGACGCACGAATGGCTCCCTACGTGGCGAGCGAGTGGGCCACGGCCCGTGCCCACGGCATCCCAGTGGTCGATATCTGGAACGCCTGGCGAGCCAAGCACTCTCAGGACGGGCCCGCTTTCGGTTCTCGCTACTACACCCCCGCCGATGGAATCCATCCCAACTCGCGGGGCCAGGCACTTATCTTCGACATGGTGGCGCCCGTGCTTCGAACCGTCGCGGCCGAGTCGGCGGCCGGGAAGTAGCCGGGGCCTGCGCTAGGCTGCCGACGAAGCAACGAGGTCGCCACCGCGGCAAGATGCGCGCCGAGAAGGGCAGTGCCGGCTCGACTCCGAACGGCTCAAGAAGAAAAACGGAGACCTCATCTGAGGTCCCCGCTGCAAGTTCGTGGAGCCGACGAGGGGATTCGAACCCCTGACCCCCGCATTACGAGTGCGGTGCTCTGGCCAGCTGAGCTACGTCGGCATATTCAATTCCTAAGCCGTGGGAGCGTCTCCGCTTCCCGCGCCGCCGCCCGAACCCGGACGACGCCTGCGACGCCTGCGACCCGGCTTTGCCGAGCCACCCTCCCCGCCCGCCTCGGCGGAGGGAGGTGCTTGCTGAGCAGCCGGCTTGGGAGCCGTCTGCTCGGGCACGGAGGAAGCAGCAGCTTCCGCTCCACCCGCGCCTCCGCGACCTCCTCGGCGACGACGCTTGCGCGCCGGGGCCTCGCCGGCCACCGCAGGTTCGGCGGCGGGTGCCACCGGACGCTGCCTGGGTTCTTCGCTTTTTGCGCCCTCGCCGCCACGTGGGCGACGCGGCTTGGGAGGAGCCGCGGTCATCACCGGAGACGGCTCGTTCTCCCGGTCCAGCGCGGCCAGCGCGAGCGCCATGCCCGTGCCGCCGGCCTCTTCAAGAACTTCCCTGCTCACCGAGCAGGGACAGGTCCCGCCCTTGCAGCACTCCATGCCCTTGAGTGGGACGCTGAAGCGCATCCCGTCCTCGAGACGCATGCCCACCGTCTCGTGCGGGGTGTTGAGCTCGGAAACCTTCGCCAAGCCCAACGGTGTCTCGACGATCGCACCCTTTTTGGGCGCCCTTTGCTTGTAGTCCTTGTAGGCTTCGAACTCATAGCGCAAACAGCACATGAGTCTGCCGCAGAGTCCCGAGATTTTCAAGGGGTTTAGCGGCAGGTCTTGTTCTTTTGCCATTCGAATAGACACAGGCTGGAACTCGCCGCCGAAACGAACGCAGCAAAGCTGCTCGCCGCAGTGGCCAAGACCGCCGATCATGCGTGCCTCGTCGCGCACGCCCACCTGGCGCATGTCGATGCGCGCCTTGAAGCGACTGGCGAGATCCTTGACGAGGTCGCGGAAGTCCACCCGCTCCTCGGCGACGAAGTAGAAGACCACCTTGTCGCCGGAGAACAGGTACTCGACGTCGATGGGCTTCATGTCGAGCTTGTAGCTGTGCACGAGGTCGCGAAAGACCGGCATCGCTTCGCGCTCACGCTCGGTGAGTTCGTCGACGAAGGCTAGGTCATCTGCGGTGGCCACACGAAGAATCGGCTTGAGCGGTGCGGGAAGATCGGACGCCGCGACCTCGTGGGGCGCTTGTGCGACAAGACCGATCTCGGTACCGCGTTCTGTCTCAACGATCACGGTGTCGCCCTCGACGGGTGTGGTCCCGATAGGATCGAACCACAGTGTCTTGGGGGCGAACCGGAGTTTGACTCCCACTACCGTGGGCATAGCAACACCTCTCGAATATCGAAAAGCATGGCCTCGATGGCCAGCTGGGGGCTCACATTATACGTAATGCGGCGCCGGGCCTCGTTTACGGCCTGCAAAGCGCTCGCTGCGGACGACGAAGTGATGACCGCGCCTATCTCGGCGACGGAGTCTTTCGCGTCGGTGTTGATCGCTAGATCGCCGACGCCTTGGGATAGTACCAAGCAATCCCTCAGCCAGCTCTCGGCAACATTGAGAACTTCGCCTATGCCTTCGCGCTCGCGCGACGTCAGCTCGCGCTTGTGCCGCTCCTCCAGGGCCTTGCCGCCGCTGCGTCCCATGAAGTCGGCACGGTCGAGTGCCTCGGCGGCCTGCGCGGCCTTCACGTCCTCCAGCGGCGCCTTGACTGCAGCCAACAACGCCTTTGCACTGCGCAGCACCTCGAGCTCGTCGGCGCACGGCAGCGAGCCGAGCGTGCGCAGGATCAGCGCGCGGGCTTCTCGGCGTGGAGGGCTGGCGAGGAAGTCGCGGGCACGCGCCACCACGCCACCGGCGGCCGCGAGCGCCTCGGCGGCCTCATCGCGCTCGGCGCCGGTCTCGGAGACCAGCAGACCGATCGCCTCGCCATCGGGGATGCGTCGAAAGCGGACGACCTGGCAGCGCGAGGCGATAGTGGGCAACACGGCGTCAAAGCTGTGCGACATCAGGATGATGACCACATCGCCCGGCGGCTCTTCGAGCGTCTTGAGGAAGGCGTTGGCCGCCGAGTCGTTGAACAGGTCGGCGTCAGACACGATGTAGACCTTGTGGCTGCCGTCGACCGGCGAGAGGTTCACGTCGCGGATGATGTCGCGAACCTGCTCGGCGAGGTAGCCTGCCGCGCCCTCGGGCCGGATGAGGTGCACGTCCGGATGCCCGCCGCGCTTCACGCGATGACACGCCGAGCACACCCCGCACCCGCCGTCGTCGCACAAGACCGCACAGGCCAGCGCGCGGGCCGCCGTGGCCTTGCCCGCACCCGGAGGGCCAACGAACAGGTAGGCGTGGCTCACGCCGTCTGAGGAGGTCGCCGTCCGCAGGAACGATGCGACGCGATCCTGACCAACCATGTCGTCGAAGACGCAGTGAGGCACTACAGCACCTCGGCAAGCTGCGGAATGTCGGCGAGTGCGGCCGCGACTCTCTCGGCGACGACGTCGCTCGGACCGCTGGCGTCAATCAAGCGCACCCGAGCGGGATGGCGCTCGGCGATCGCGAGAAAGCCCTCGCGAACGGCTTGGTGGAATGCGAGGCCTTCGCCCTCGAGGCGATCGGCGCCATGACGCGTTGCGCGCTGGATGCCGAGAACCGGATCGATGTCGAGCACCAGGGTGCGATCGGGCATCAGCCCGCTGGTCGCGGTCAGGTTGAGCTCGGAGATGCGTTCGAGCGACAGACCGCGGGCGTAGCCCTGGTAGGCGGTCGTGGAGTCGTAGAAGCGATCGCAGATTACGATCTCGCCCGCTGCCAGCGCGGGCTCGATGACGTCGGCGACGAGTTGGGCTCGGCTGGCTTCGTAGAGCAGCAACTCGGCGGTGGCGTCCAGACCGGTGTGCTCGGGGTCGAGCAGCAGCGCGCGAACGGCCTCGCCAACCACCGTACCGCCCGGCTCGCGGAGCACTCGGACGGGCAGGCCAGCCGCCTCGAGCCGGCGCGCCAGCGTGCGCAGCTGCGTCGACTTGCCGCTGCCCTCGCCGCCCTCGAATGTGAGGAACACTCCCCGCTCGGCCATCTAGGCGCCACTCCGTTCGGCTCGCCACTCGGCGGGCGCTTGCGCATACAGGTTGTTACCCTCGACGTCGATGGCGACGAAGACCGGGAAATCGGCAAGCGTCATGCGCACCAAAGCCTCGGTGCCAAGGTCTTCCCAAGCAACAGGCTCGACAGCGGTGACGTGCCGCGCGAGAAGGGCAGCCGCTCCGCCGACGGCGGCGAAGTACACGCTGCCGGTCTCGATGCATGCCTGCCGGACCTCCTCGGAGCGATCGCCCTTGCCGATGGTCGCGACGATGCCCGCTCGCAACAGCGCCGGTGTCGCAGCGTCCATCCGCTTGGCCGTCGTGGGGCCAACGGCGCCCACGGGACGACCTGCGGCCGCAGGCGTGGGGCCGGCGTAGAAGAGCGTCTGGCCGACAAGCCGGTGCGGCAGCTCGCCAGCTGCCAAGTGCGCCTCGAGCAGCCGCTCGTGACCGGCGTCGCGCGCCGTGTAGACCGGGCCGGAGAGAACCACCTCGTCGCCCGCCCGCAGCGAAGCGAGCGTGGCGCGCGCGACAGGGAGCTGGATGGCGATGGGCTCAGGCATCCGCGGGCTCCTCGGCCGGGCGGGTGGCATCCGCTGCGGGAGCGAGCGGTGCTGCGACCGTCGGGCTCCATCGCAGGGCGCGGAACGCGTAGACTGCGGCCCCCATTACGATGAGCGATGAGAGCTGAAGCGTGATGCGCGAGCCGGTCCAGTAGACGGTCTGGGTGGTGAGCTGGTGCTTCACCGCGAAGTCGTAGACGTACTTGCCGATGAGGTCGGCGATGGGCGCCATGACGATCATCGAGAGCAGTAGCGAGAGACGCTGCACGGATTCGAGCGCGGTGAAGACTCGGCCACGCAGCTCGTCGGATGTGGTTCGCACGACGTAGCCGTTTCCGGCGACGGAAAGCGTTGCGACGCAGGCGCCTGCCGCCATCGCGAACAAGCCCGCCACGCCGTACGTGGTCACGCTCGCAAATCCCAGCAGCGCCAGCCCGAACGCCATCACGCTGCCGCCAAACAGCCACTGGAGGCGAATGCGATGTTCGAAGCGCGGAATCGTGAGCGCACCAAACACCATGCCGAAGGCCATAAACACCAGCATGAACGTGGTGGGAGTCGCGGTGAGTTGTCTGAGCTGCTCGAAGCGGCTCGCAAACGGGAGAGCCCCGGAAAGGTTCTGTGTCACGTAGTTCGCCCCGACCGGGATGATGGTCGCGCCTCCAAGGATGGCCAGGCCGATCGTGATGATCAGGCTGCGCAGCTCGCGCTGCGAACCGAGGAACTTCAGCGAGTCGAAGACGTCCTTGCCGATCAACGACCAGCTCAGCGGCTCCTTCTTCCTCGGCGGCTGAGCCGTGACGACCATCGAGATGATCATGATCGCCGAGAACAGGAACGTGAACGAGTCCAAGATTACGCCCGCGCGAGCGCCTAGCAGCGCAGGGGCCAACGGGCCGACCAGAGCGTTGATCGTGGGAGGGCTGTTGTGCAACACCCACCGAACGACCGTCTCGTATACGCCGAGGATGCCAGCGGCGGCAGTCAGACCGATGATCATGCTGGCCTGGCCCGTTGTGTACGCCAGCCCGTTGGCAGCCGTGACATCGTCTTTGTCGACGAGGTACGGGATGAGCGAGTTGCGCGCCGGCCAGAAACACAGAGAGGTGGTCTCGAGTGCCAGCACGGCGAAGTAGACCTGCCACACGTTGCTCGCAAAGACGAGCGTAAGCGAGATAGCAGTCGCCGCCAGCTCGGTCCAGATCATGACCTTGCGCCGGTCGAAGCGGTCCACGCCCACGCCGATAAACGAGCTGAACACGAGCGCGGGGATGATCTTGGCCACCAGGATGCCAGCGACCGCGAACGAAGAGCCACCCGACATCGTGGTGACGAGCGGGATCAGGAAGCCGATGACCAGCCAGTCGCCGATTCCGCTGACGAACTGCCCGTACCACATGCGGCGGAAGTTCTTGTTCGCGAAGAGTCGCCGATACGCCCCGGAGCTTCCCTCGGGCTTGGACGGCTGCTCGTGCAGCGATACGCGCGGCGGAAGCGCGTCGGCGAAGCGTCCCTCGATGCTGTCGCTCACGCGTTCACCTCCACCGTCACCGTGCGCACCGCGCTGCAACCCATGTTGACCGCCACCGGTAGTGCCGCGATGTGGCAGGGCCCGGTAACGACGTGCACCGCCAGTGCGGTGGTGTCGCCGCCCAACCCGGCCGGGCCAATTCCGAGGTCGTTGATCGCCGAGAAGAGCTCGGCCTCGAACTCGGCAAGCTTCGGGTCGCTTGGCGCCGTGCCGATGGGACGCAAGAGCGCCTTCTTGGCCAGACCGCCGACCTTGTCAAAGGTCGCGCCCACGCCCACGCCAACGAGGAGCGGCGGGCAAGCGCCGGTCGCCTTGGCCTCGACGGTCTCGAGCACGATGCGCTTGACGCCAGCCATCCCCGCGCCCGGCGGCAGCATCTCGACGCGGCTCGCGTTGTCGCTCCCGCCGCCTTTGAGCATGACGTGAACGGTCGCGCCGGTGCCCGGACGGGCGCCCAGCGCGATGTCGACGAAGGCCGGCGTGTTGTCGCCCGTGTTTGCGCGGTCGAGTAGCGCGTCGCGAACCACGCTCATGCGCAGCTTCGCATCGCGGAACGCCTGCGCGACCGCGACGTCGACGGCACTCTGAAGGTCACCGCAGACGCACTCCTGCTCGCCCAGCTCGACGCGCACCCAGACGGTGCCCGTGTCTTGGCACAACGGGAC
>JARLGT010000076.1 GCA_031292615.1 Coriobacteriia bacterium
CGGATCGCCGGTCTCATAACCAAGCCCCCCGGGAACTGGGTCGAGTCCCGGTGTCCCGGGAGTGGTGGAAGAATCGTCCAAAATCCTTGGAAACCCTTAGGATTCCTCTAGCATTGTGAGGCTGCGGCGGGGTGGGCGCAACTCGATGCGTACAAGAGCTCGCGCGCGAACTTGCGGTCACAGTTTGCGCTGCTCTTGGGCACCAAAGTGTCGCGCAGTCGACTCCGTGAAATCGAAGTGGGCACTGGTCGTCGGGAACCAAGAGGGACAACGACTCACCAGTAGCAGCCGCCCTCGACCAATCCCGCCCCGACCGGAGTCTCCTCGGCGCTTGGCCTGACCCAGTACTCGTTGAAGTGGCAGGCAACGTCCTCGGCCGACTCGACCTCCCAGCGCCGCCCTTTGATGCCGAACAGCAGCTGTGTCTGTCCGCCGAGATGTATGGCCTGCCTGCCCATAGCCTTGACCGCCGCGCCGAGCGGGAGTCCGTAGGCGCCGGCGCCGATGACGGCGACGTCAAAGTCGCAGGCCGCTATGCGGCCGACCATGTCGTCAAGCGCCGCGAACCAGTCGGCGTAGCCGCTAGGGTTGCCAGCGGCAGACTGGACGGCGGGCAGCGTCTTGAGCTGGAAGAGAGGCAGCGTCTCGGGATTCGCGAAGAGACGTGTGCGATTGGCGCGGTACTGGGACTCGATCGTCTTGGCGAATGGGTGGACCACGAGCACTGTCTTCCCGGCCAGCTCGGCGCTCCACGGGTGAGCGCAGGACACAACGTTCAAGGCCTCGAGGTGGACGAGGCGCGCCGTAGGGCAGAACTCCGAGACGACCCGCTGCTCGTTTCGATTGAACCACACGCCCATCACGTCGGTCGCCCTGACCGCCGCGAGGAATACCTCGGCGAAGCGGTCGAGTACGATGTCGGTGACCGGGAACACGCCTGCGTTGTCGCGCATGACGTGGCGAAGCGAGGCCGGATAGGGCACGGGCAGAACGCGCCCGCGTCGCCATCGCGTGTAGAAGCTGACGCACCCGAGTTCGGAGGAGCCGAACCGAGCCACGAGGCACGGCTTACCAGAAGCAAGCGTCGCTGCCGCGATCGCACTCCCCTCCTCGTCCCACGCGACTGTGCGGCGGTACTCCTCGGGAGGTAACGGGCCGTAGTAGAGGCGCTGGACAGCTTGCGAGAGTCGGGCGCGCGCAGCCAACGCCGGCGAGTCGCTCATCGGCCAATGGCCTCTTCGATGACACGCGCTCGCTGTTCGGAGCGAGCGCGCCACGAGTACTTAGCGACGACCGCCTCGCGGGCGCGGCGGCCCATCTGGGCTGCTGCAGCTGGATCCGCAAGAATGCCTGCAGCACCAAGCGCAACTGAGTTGGCGTCGCCAGCAGGAAACAGCACGCCGCACTGGCACTCCGTTACGACCTCGGAGATGCCGATCACATCGGACGCGACCACCGGCACGCCGCACGCCATCGATTCGTAGAGCTTGAGCGGCGAGAACATCGTCTCACGCTCGGGCGCTGTCATCGGGACGAACGACACCGCGGCGTGAGCCACCACGCCGGCAACCTCTCCATAAGGCAGACGGCCGAGGTAGACGACGCGTCCCGGCATCTCGGCGACGGCCGATTCGACTTCCGGGCGCAGCGCACCGTCGCCGACGAAGACGAGAGGCAGCTGCTGCGGCCACGAGGGTAACTTGACGGCCTCGAGGAGGGTCGCGATGCCTTGCCACGCCGGGAACTGCCCGAAGAAGACGGCGAATCGGTCCGGCAATCCGGCCCGCTTAGATGCGTCAGGAGTGAACACGTCGACATTGGCTCCGTTGCCTATCGTCACGACGCGGTCATGGCCGGCCTCGCGCTTCAGCCACTCGGTCAGCCCGCTTGCGACCGAAACTATCGCTGAGGCGTGGCGATACTGCCAACGCTGCATCGCGTCGAACATGACCCGCCCGACTCTCAAGCCCGGATAGGCGATGAACAGGTCTTCGTAGGGGCCATTGCACTCCTGAACGATCGGCACACCAGCGTGGGCTGCCCTGTACGCAGTCGGTAGCGCAATCTGGTGAGCGCGGACGTAAATCGCGTCGTAGTCCCGTAGACGCCGAGCAAGGCGCTGTTGCACCCGCCTCATCTCCAGGAGTCTGCCCACGCCGCCCGGCGCTCCGGTCGCGGGATACTCGGGGAAGTAACGATCGACGGTCCAGCCGAGCCTCTCCCACCCCTTGATGACCTCGGTGACCGCCGCCCATGTGTCCTGCCCGTCAACCACGGCCTGCAGACTCAGGTATGCGATGCGACGGCCGGGTTCGCGGCGGGCCACGGCCGTCGGATCAGGCGACTGACCAGGTCGTGTAGGAAGAAGGTTGTCGCTCACGACACGCCGCCATCTGCGTGAGGCGCGACCCCGGGCCGGTCAGCGAGCACTCTGCTCTTGGCCTCGTCGAGGATTCCAGCGAGCCTTCGCGCGAAGTCATGAATCGTGTAAGCCGACACACGTGCGTGGCCACGCGCGATGAGTTCGGTTCGAAGCGACTCGCTCGACACGATGCGGCGGATGCCCTCGGCGATCGACTGGGCCGACGACGGGTCCACGAGGACGGCGGCGTCTCCCGCCTGCTCGCGAACTCCCCGGATGTCGGACGTGATCACCGGACAGCCCAAGCGCCACGCCTCCAAGATGGGGATGTTCGTGGGCCCAAAGAACGTCGGCATCACGAGGGCCGTGGCTTGGGCGTAGAGGGCAGACATGTCGTCGTCTCCCACATAGCCGAGGTATCGCACGAGGTCGTCCACGCCGAGTTCGCGAGCCGTCTGCATCACTGTCGCGAAAGTCTCGGCTCTCAGCGCGCTCTCGCCTCTCGAGCCAACGAGCACGAGCGGAAGCCGTAGACCCTCGCGGGCCAACAACCCGAGCGCCTCGACGATCCGCTTGTGGTTCTTGTGTGGCCAGAACTGGGCCGGGTAGAAGAGGTACATCTCGGGCAGGTCTTGGGCGACACGAACACGCCGGAGCTCCACTTCGGGAACCACAGCGGCAACGTAGTGTGCCGGCACGAATGGAAGCGGACGCACGGCATCCTCGGCGATTCCGAGCTCGCTGTAGCAGCTCAAGACATCTTCTCGGCCGACCTCCGAGTCGACCACCACCAGAGTCGCGTTAGCGATGGAGTTGCGCATGCGCTCCTCGCGTCGCTCCCACTCCGCCCGGTCGGCGAACTCCGGCAGCTGAGGCTGGAGCTTGTGCTGGAGATCGTGGACCACGACGACGTAGGGAACGCCTGTGCGGTACGAAATGTCGTTCTCGATCGTAAAGAAGAGCAGGTCGAGCCCGAAGGGACCGAACCATTCGCGCCACGTGGTGTCCTCAGTAGAATCGCGACGTCGGCGTGCTAGCAGTTTCGAGCGAATGGGCGAGGCCAGACCCGCAAGCCTCGAGCGAACGCTGGTCGGGAGTCGCGTCCACATCCGACCAAGCCACGTGGATGACTCCGGCATCTCGACCATCTGAAACGGCGAGGCCGAGATCTCACTTGGCGGCTTGTGGTTCTTCGGGATGAAGAGCAGGAACTCGTCGCCCGAGTTCACTTCCGCCAGCGCATCCAAGAGAGTCACAGAGTACTGATAGACGCCGCCCCACGACCGGTTCAAAACCGGAACAATGCCGATCCTCATTGCGTCTCCTGGCACACGACGCCGAGAACGCGGATGCTGGACTTGCGCCGCCGGCGTGGTTCCGGTGTAGGCCTAGCGCTCACAAGCCCTCCGTGATCGTTAGTTGGTCTTCAGAGGCGAGACAAATCGGCAGCCCGAATCGAACTTCCTCCCCGGCGCGCACTTCGATACCCTAGGCTGTCGGCTGATGAGCCGCAAGTGTCCTCGACGTGCGACACATGGAAGGTCGAAAACCATCCAACCTCCGACGAATTCGGACGGCAATACGCTCTCGCCGAGGCTTTCCAGCGAGAAGCGAGTCATCGCGCGAAACGCCTTGGCCAGCATCGGCGTGAGGCTTATACAGATTGCCTCGGCGTTCGTGTTAATGCCGTTCCTCATTCGGGGCTTCGGAATCGCGGAGTATGGGGTCTTCGCGCTGGCGAGTTCGCTCTCCGTCTATGTTGGCCTTCTCGACTTCGGCGTGAACCAGACGCTCGTGAAGTACGTCGCCGAGTACAGGGCGCGAGGCGAGCATCGCAGAGTGAGCGGGCTGCTCTCCAACGGCACCGCCTACTACGTCGCGGTCGGAGTGGTCGCCGCGGGCTTGCTCGTGGCTCTGGCAGTCTTCGGAGTGCGGTTGCTGCATCTGAGCCCAGCGGACGCTGCTCTCGCCAGCGAGCTGTTCTTCGTCGCAGCGGTCATCTCACTATTCACGTGGCCGCTGGGCGTTGGGCTCGCCGTTCTCAACGGGCTTCAGCGCTACGACCTCAGTTCTTACGTGAACACGTTCGTGGTCGCAGGCAGCTTCGTCGTCACGGTGGTAGTGCTCTTCCTCCACGATGGACCGGTCGCCCTTCTCGCCGCCATGGGCGTGATCACGATAATTGGCTCTGCCGCGGCGTGCGTTATGGCATCACAGCAACTCGGAGGCATGGGGCTTTCGCTGGGGCTGCTCAGTCGAGATGGGATGCGCACCATCTTCGGCTTCAGCTGGATGATCTTCGTGACGCAGATCGCAGGGGCCGCGACCAACGAACAGACCGATCGATTCGTGCTGGCCACGTTCGTCGGCGCGAGACCGGTCGGTCTCTACGACCCCATCTCGAGGCTCAACGGCATGATCTCTCAGCTCGCGTCGTTCCCGGCTGCGGTCCTCGTGCCAGCAGCATCGCACATGGACGCTCAACACCGGACTGAGTCGCTGCGCGCGCTCTACGTCCGAGGCAGCAAGTACACGGTCGCCTTCGTCGCACCTATGGCCGTCGGACTGATCACTCTCGCACACCCGCTGCTGCTCTCGTGGCTCGGACCTCAGTTCGCCGAGATGACGGTGCCCGCGCAGGTCTTTCTCGTCATCTGGCTCATGTACGCGAACCTCGTGGTCGCGTTCGCCATCTTCGTTGGGATCGGGCGCCTACGATTCTTGATGTGGTTCAACCTTGCGACTGCCGCGCTGAACTTCCTGATGAGTGTGGCACTCGTACAGCACTACGGGGTGCTCGGCGTCATCGTAGGCACGGTGGCCGCAGACACGCTTCTGTTCCCGATCGGCATCTGGTACGCGTTCCGAACGTTTGAGATCGGAGCGCCCGAGTACCTTCGCCGAGTAGTGCTTCCGACGTATCCCCTTCTCCTCGTGACGGCCGGCTTGGCTTTCCTGGCCGAATACGTGGGGCTCACCAACACACTCCTAGGAGTCGCCGTGGCCGGCATTGGCAGCGTGGCGGTCTACTGGGCGGCGGTCTATTCGTTTGGGCTCGACGGTAGCGAGAAAGCCGACGTTGGAGAACTGGTTGCAACTCTGGCGACTCGTCTCGGCATCGGCCCTGACGACTCTAGGACGCAAGGCTGACCGGACTCACCGGGCCCGCGCCACCCACGAGACATTCCAGTCGTCTTCTGTCGGAGTCCCGACCTCGCGCATGACGGGGGTCAGCGATGCGACTTCGAATCCTGCGACCTCGAGGAAGTACGCGACTTCCTGCGCGAACAGAAAGCGCATCGTGTGAGACTCCGCCACCTCACTGCTCGGGTCGGGCGTCCCATCGGCCCGGACAAGTTCGTAGTCAACTCGAACCGTCTGCGCAATGACGTCGAGCGTTGAGCGGGCGATGCGGACGAGTTCGGTCCCATCCCCGAGCACGATTGGCTTGCGCCGCTCCTCAGGCCGAGAGACGAGTACCGCCGGACCGAACCACGCATCGAACACGAAGAGGCCGCCGGGGTTCAGGTGCCGCCGTGCAACGGCGAACATCGATGCTAGATCTTGGTTTGTCAGCTGGTAGCCGACGACCGCAAACATAGAAATAACTGCGTCGAAAGCGCGTCCGAGATCGAGTTCGCGGACGTCGGCGACGAGTAGCGTCGGCTGCGCACCTGACTCCTCGACCTTAGCTGTGGCTCGCGCGATCATATCCGGAGACCGGTCGACGCCAGTGACTTCACATCCCGATGCGGCCAATGGCAGAACGTGCCCGCCGGTCCCGCAGCCGAGGTCGAGAACGCTGGCATCGGAACCGAGTCCATGCTTTGCAAAGACACGCCGCAGATACAGGCACTCGGCATCGTAGTCTTTGTCTGCGTACAGGAGATCGTAGAAGCGTGCGTAGCCACGGAACATCGAGGCCTCATTGGAGTTCGTCATGTGACCGTCCCAGTGAATCGATGATTTCGAATCGCAATCGAGTCGTACTATGCCTCAAGGGCCTGGTGCACGGCGGCAATGACCATCTCGATCTGCTCGTCGGTAATCGCCTGCCCCGAAGGCAGATACAGGCCTCTGGCCGAGATCCGCTCCGTCACCGGGTACGATTCGCCCAAAAAGAGCCCCTTGGCGTGAAAGACCGGCTGCTCGTGCATCCCCACGAAGAACGGCCGAGTCTGCACCCCCAGCCGAGCGAGGCGCGACGCAAACTCTTGCGCGTCGAAGTCCACGTCATCGTCGAGCACGACGCCATACATCCAGTAGACGTTCTTGGCCCGCGGTCGCTCGACAGGGAGTTGCAGCGGCAGGCCGCTCAGCCCCGCCGAGTACGCCGCGGCCATCTCGCGCCTACGGTCAACGACGGACTCAATTCTCTCGAGTTGTCCCACGCCTATCGCTGCTTGCAGGTTTGTCAGCCGGAAGTTGAACCCAAGCTCCTCGTGAACGAAGCGCCGCTGTTCTTGGAAACAAAGATTGCGCTTTGAGCGAGCGCGCTCGGCGAGCTCATCGTCATCAGTGAGCACCATGCCGCCCTCGCCCGTCGTGACGATCTTGTTGGCGTAGAAGCTGAAGCAGGACAGCTCGCCGAAACCCCCGCACTTGCGGCCGTCAAACTCGGCGCCGTGAGCTTCGGCGGCATCTTCAACGACAGCCAGCCCATGTTTCCAAGCCAGAGCCTCGATCGCGTCCATGTCGACCGGATGCCCATACATGTGCACCGGCATGATGGCTCGCGTTCGCACGCCAATCTTGGCTTCGATCTGGGAGACGTCCATGCACCAGGTGTCTGGCTCTACATCGACCAGACAGGGCACGGCGTCGTTGTAAATCGCTGCAAGCGCGCAGGAGATGATCGTGAACGAGGGCATGATGATTTCGTCGCCCGGCTCGAGGTTCAAACACGACACGGCGAGCTGAAGTGCGACGGTGCCGTTGGCCACGGCTATTCCGTGACGCCGACCGCAGTAGCTGGCGAACCCTTGCTCGAACTCATCGATGTAGCGACCAGCCGAAGATATCCAGCCCTCATCCAGAGCCGCCTTCGCGTAAGCCATTTCCGACTGGCCTATGAGCGGCTCGTTGACCGGTATCATGGCTTGGTGGCCTCGAATCGGGTCTTGTCTCCGTCGCCTGAGTACGGGCCCTGCTTCACTTCGATCATCACGCAGTCTTCGAGGATCTCGAAACCGTGACCTCCGGTCGAGAGCAGGATCACGTCGCCCGGGCTCAACTCTCGGCTGGTAAGGAGGACGCGATCGTCGCCGTACAGATCGACTCGGCATCGTCCTCGGCGGATGAAAAGGGTCTCTTGGGTGTACATCACTTCTCGAGGCAGCTTGTTGTGCACGTGTGGCACGATTGTGTGACCAACCGGGTAGTTGATGACTCCCAGCTGCTGCGAGAAGTGAGGCTGCGAGAAGAAGTGCACGCCCGGCTCATCAAAGGAGCTGCGGACGATGACCGCAACGATTGTCTCGCCGTCGCGAATCTCCTCTACGGCTGCGTTGTCTTCGCTCATCCGCATCCCTCCCTCTCTGGCGCCAGGTCGTGTCGAAGCTTAGTGCACGCTGCTGCGTCTCGCCCCGCATCCGCACTCGCCAGAAGCATAGCAGCGTCGCGCGACCGGCGGCTATGATGCGTGCAGGTACACACGCGAGATGGATAGCCTCGCGCGCCAGCGAACCTACAGCCCAGGAGTACCGCGTGACCGACCCCCCCGCCTACACCATCTTCGTGAACAGCACCGACAGCTTCGAGGACACGTGGGCGCCGTTCTTCCACCTGCTCCACGACTTCTGGCCGGGTGTCTCGGCGGTTCTGAACACCGAGCGCAAGAGTTACCGCGACCCGAACGTCGACATGACGTGCACGCAGGTTGCGCGGCCCGGCGAGGGACGCATCCCGTGGGGAGAGTGCGTGCTTCGGGCGCTCGACCACATTCCGACCGAAACGTTCGTCTACATGCAAGACGACTACTTCCTCTGCTCTGCGGTGAACACCGACGTTGTCGACGAGGCCGTGCGCATCACCGAGTCCGACGACCTCGACTGCCTTCGCCTCATGGAGTGTGGTGGGGCGGGCCCCTACGAGCCGACTCCGTATCCATGGCTCTGCTCGGTGTCGCGTTTGGCGACCTACCGAATCTCGCTCCAAGCTGGCCTGTGGACCAAGACCGGGATTCGCAAGTACCTCCGGTCGCATGAGTCGCCATGGGAGATGGAGGTGTGGGGCTCCAAGCGTGCCGCGCGGATCGACGGCCGGATCTGGGCCGTCAATCGAGACGTCTTCAGCGAGGAACACACGCAGGTAATCCCGTACGAGCCGACGGGCATCGTTCGCGGACAATGGAAGCGCGATGTCGTGGAAGACCTTTTCGCGGTACACGGAATCGACGTACCCTTCGAGGTGCGCGGCTGGTTGCCGGCCACAGGTCCCACTCGGAGCACCGTCGCGCAGAAGATCCGCAAGGCGCCCAAGTACGCGTGGGACCGGATTCGCTCGTTCTGAGAAGCCCATGCCGGGGCCGGGAGCGTGGCCGGCTGCTGATTGCCGGCGAGCCACTAGCGCGCTTTCTGCCTCCCCTTTGGTACCTTGGTCTCGATGACTACCACTCCGGATGTCCCAGGCGTGTCTTCTACTGCCCCACCGGCGCCCGTGGGCGGCGGCGGCCCGCTCGTCTCCATCCTCACGCCGTCGTTCAATCAAGCGAAGTGGCTGCCGGACAACCTGCGCTCCGTGAGCTGCCAAACCTACCGAAACATCGAGCACATCGTGATGGATGGCGCATCGACCGACGGTAGCGTCGCCGTCCTCGAAGCGGCGAGCGACTCGGTCACCTGGCGAAGCGAACCCGATGCGGGCCAGTCCGACGCGCTCAACAAGGCATTTCGCGCGTCCACCGGTGAGATCATCGGCTGGATCAACTCCGACGATGCGTACTTCGACTGCCGCGTCGTCGGCGACGTTGTCGGCTACTTCGTCGCACACCCCGACGTCGATATCGTCTACGGCCACTGCGCGCAGATCGCCGAGGATGGGACGATCATCTGGATGATCTGGGTTCCTTGGTTTATGCGTCGGGTTCTGCGAATCGTCAACTTCATCGGACAGCCGGTCGCCTTCATCCGTCGCTCCGCCCTGAGCGACCCGATGCTCGACGAGTCGTATCACTTCGCGATGGACTACGAGCTCTGGCTCCGCCTCGACCGAGAAGGTCACCGTTTCCACCGAATCTCGCGCATCACTGCAGTCGACCGTCACCAGGCCGCGCGCAAAGGCGTGACGATGGCCGACGTACTCCACTCCGACCTCGGCAGGCTCGCCGAGACACACGGCCGCGGGTACCCGCGCGGCAAGAAGATGCTGAGTTGGCTCTTCTACACGTGGCGCCGATTCATGGGCATCTTCCTCATCCCGCGTATCCCCAACGATCTGGCGTTCACGGACAAGCACACGAGCCGCTGGAACATCTTTCGCCGACAGGCGCTGTCCTGGGGCAAGGCCTGGCCTGCTGACTACGAGGGGGAGCGCTGACACTATGCCATCCGCCCTCTTCGTCACGACGGTCCCCATCACACTCGAGGCGTTCCTTCTCCCCTTCGCCGACCACTTCCGCAGCGAAGGCTGGCGTGTCGATGCGCTCGCCAACGGAGCAGCCGGCCTCCCTGCGCTCGACGGCCACTTCGACGAGCGCTTCGATGTGGCATGGAGCCGCAACCCTCTCGCACCCTCCAATCTTATAGGGACGTCTCGGCGGGTACGCGAGGTCGTGGTGGCAGGCGGATACGACATCGTCCACGTCCACACACCTATCGCGGCGTTCGTGACGCGATACGCCCTGTCGGGACTGCGCGAACAGCCTGGCGGACCTGTGGTCATCTACACCGCGCACGGCTTCCACTTCTATCGCGGACAGGGAGCTCTTGGCCGCACATTCTTCCGCTCGATGGAGCGCGCCGCAGCGCCGTGGACCGACTACCTCGTCACCATCAACCAAGAGGACTTCACGGCGGCGAAGGCACTGGGCGGCATCGCACCAGACCGAGTGCGCCTCATTCCGGGCATCGGGGTCGACTGCAACCGCTTCACCCCCGGCACTCTGCCCGCCGAGCAGATCGCGCGCACCCGAATCGAGCTGGGTGGTGGTGCCACGCCGCCCGATGGCTTCCTCATCACGATGGTCGCGGAGTTCGGCGCGGTGAAGCGACATGCCCTCGCGATTGACGCGTTCTCGCGCGTCACCGATGCGCGTGCTCACCTCGCACTCGTCGGGGACGGCCCGCTCGAGGCTGACGTTCGCGCGCAGGTCACGCGGCTCGGCTTGGCCGACCGCGTGACGTTCGTCGGTTACCGCCGAGACATACCGGCCGTACTCGAGGCGAGCGACGCGCTGCTTCTCACAAGCGAGCGCGAGGGCCTGAACCGCTCGGTCCTGGAGGCGATGGCCAGCGGTAGGCCTATCGTCGGCACCGACACTCGCGGAATCACCGACGCCGTGGGCGACAAAGCGGGCTGGATCGTCGGCCACAACGACGCGGCCGGGCTCGCCGCAGCAATCGACGCCGCTGCCGCCGACCCCGGCGAGCTTGCCCGTCGTGGCGCTGTGGCCCGTCAGCGTGCGTGCACGGAATTCGCTCTAGACACGATCGTGACCGCCTATGATGGGCTGTATCGTGAAGCGCTCGCACACCGTCTATGACCTGCTGAAACGCGTCGTCGACCTCCTTGTGTCGGCGATTGCGCTCGTGGTGCTCTCGCCGGTCTTTGCCGTCGTGGCCCTGCTCGTGCGCTCGAAGCTGGGGTCGCCGGTGATCTTCCGCCAGCAGCGCCCCGGCAAGGACGGGCACATCTTCGCCGTCTACAAGTTCCGCACGATGCGTGACGCCGAGCTCGGCGCCTCCGGAGCCGAAGCCGTAGCATCGGATGCCCAGCGCCTGACGCCCTTCGGGAGACGGCTTCGCTCCACCTCGCTCGACGAACTGCCGGAGCTCGTCAACGTGCTGAAGGGTGACATGAGCATCGTCGGACCGCGACCTCTCCTGCCCGAGTACCTCGACCGCTACAATAGCGAGCAGGCGCGAAGGCACGAAGTCAGGCCGGGAATCACCGGTTGGGCGCAGGTCAACGGCCGCAACGCCGTCTCGTGGAATGAACGCTTCAAGATGGATGTCTACTACGTCGACCACCGATCGTTTCCGCTCGATGTGCGAATCCTGTTGATGACCGTCTCGGCGGTCGTTTCGCGTGAAGGTGTCTCCGCGCCGGGGGCCGAGACGATGCAACCTTTCCAGGGCAACCCAAGCCACGACACAAGCAAGGAGAGCTGAGTGAGACTGCTGGTCGTAGGCGCGGGAGGCCACGCCAAGGTCGTCGTAGATGCCGCCGAAGCCGCCGGGCACGACGTCGTGGGCGTCATAGGCCTGCCGAGCGACCCGTCGCACGTACTCGGCCATCCAGTTGTTGATGGCTTGGACGGCATCCAAGCGGAGGGCTTCGTGATCGCGATCGGCGACAACGCCACTCGGGCGCGCTTCTTCGCCCAGTACTGCGAGTCGGGGCTTGTCCCGGCTGTCGTCGTGCACCCCTCGGTGATAGTCGGCTCCGACGTCGAGCTAGGTGCGGGCACGTTCGCCGCGGCAGGAGTCGTCATCAACACCGGCGCGCGTATCGGTGCCGACTCCATCCTCAACACTGGCTGCAGCGTGGACCACGACTGCATCGTCGGCGCCCACTCGCACCTCGGCCCGCAGGTCGCGCTGTGTGGCACGGTCACGCTTGGCGAGGGCGTGCTCATGGGCGTGGGGTCGTGCGCGTCCCCAGGCGCCTCAGTAGGCGCGTGGAGCGTCGTGGGGGCAGGCGCCGCGGTCGTCGGCGAGTTGCCGAGCCTCTCGGTGTGCATCGGCGTGCCCGCGCGCGCGGTGCGCACAATCGAGGAGCACCCAGGTGTCTGACAAGCTTGCCATCGACGGCGGCGCACCTGTCCGCACGGCTCCGATGCCGCCCTGGCCCTCTCCCTCCGAGGCACAGATCGCCGCCGTGGAGGCGGTGCTTCGCTCTCGCCACATCAACTACTGGACCGGCGACCAGGGCCGCTCGTTCGAGCGGGAGTTCGCTACCGAGCTGGGCGTGGCCCACGGAGTCGCCGTCTCGAACGGCACGCTCGCGCTCGAACTCGCGCTTCGCGCGTTTGGGATCGGCCCCGGAGACGAGGTCGTCGTGCCAGCCCGCAGCTTCATAGCCACGGCAAGTTGCGTCGTCGCCGTGGGCGCCACCCCGGTCTTCGCCGACATCGATCCCGCGAGCAATAACCTCGCCGCGGAAACGGTCGCCACAGTGCTATCACCGCGCACGGCTGCGGTGATTCCGGTGCATCTCGGCGGATGGCCGGTCGAGATCGATCCGCTTCTCGCACTCGCCGCTGAGCAAGGTTTCCGAGTCATCGAGGACTGTGCACAGGCGCACGGTGCCACCTATCGCGGTAGGCCGGTCGGCTCGTTTGGCGATGCGTCGTGCTGGTCGTTTTGCCAGGACAAGATCGTGGCCGCTGGCGAAGGCGGGATGCTCGCGCTCAACGATGATGCGGCCTACTCGCGGGCCTGGGCGTATAAGGACCACGGCAAGTCGCTCGCCAAGCTCGGCGACCG
>JARLGT010000077.1 GCA_031292615.1 Coriobacteriia bacterium
CCCCCGCGGCCCCCACCCCCCGAGACGACCTCGCGGTCGATTGCCGCAATCGCAGCTATCTTGCCCTCGGCGTTGCCTTCGTGGCCCTCTTCGTCCGGCGCCTCGACGTGGATGACGACGAGGCCGTGATCGTAGAGCGCCTCAAGCGCGCCCTCGGCCTGAGCCGCGTAGTCGTTATCCGGGCCGCCAGTGACGCCGATGATCTCGAGTCGGCTCATGCCCGCGAGAACCGCCAGGCCGTTGAGCAGATCGACGCCGCTGGTCATCGCACCAGTCACACCGCGCAGCTCGGCGAACGGCACCATTCCGCTCGGCGCGACACCGGGCCAAAACGGCCAGACATCGGTGGCCGCCGGCTGCCCGCCCGCCGCTCTGCAGCGGTTGATGCCGCTGTTGGCCAGCAACGGCCGGGCGCGCGCCATGTAGTCGAGAAGCAGCTGGGCGCCGTGGCCCTGCGGGAGATGCGCCGCTATGGGCCGATCGGAGATGTCGTGCGGTGGTGTGAAACGCACGTCGAGTAGCTCGGGATGGTCCTTGACCACCAGGATGTGTCGGTAGGCGACGCCGGGGTAGAGCGTGAAGGTCTCGTCGTTCAGGGCGGTCGCAATGTCGGTGACGATCGCGCCCGACTCCTCGGTGGCGATGCCTCCGCACGAGTACGACGCCATGATGCCGTCGGCGACCGTCACGAGGTTGAGCCGCAGCGCGACCTCGTTGGGGGCGAGTTCGATGCCCATGCTCGCGGCCTCGATCGCTCCGCGGCCAACATAGTCGGCGACCGGGTCGTAGCCCAAGATCGACGTGCACGCTGCCGAGGAGGACGGCTCGGTGCCGTCCGGAATGGTCTTGGCGACCCCGACCCGGCCCTCTCGGGCCAGCGCGTCGAGATGCGGCGTCTCGGCCGCCTGAAGCGTCGTCTTGCCGCCCGGGCCCTCCAAGGGCCAGCCTGCGGCTCCATCCAGAATCACGATGACGTACTTCAACACGTCCCCCCTTGGGTAGTCGTACTCGTAGAAGCGTAACAGCCAGCCCGAGGAGCGCGCCATGCCCCGACTTGCCGACCTGCCCACCCTGCACGGACCTCGCGTCACGCTGCGGCCGCCCAAGGCTGGCGAGACCGATCTGTTGGCCGACGCCATCGCGGTCGACCCCGCTGCCGGACCGCGCTGGAGCACCGACTGTGCGACGATGCGCCGCTGGCTTGCCGAGGACGAGATCAACCTGCTGGTCGTAGAGCTCGACGGCGTATCGGTTGGCATCGTGGACTTCGAGGAGGTTCTCGAGCCCGAGTACCACTCGGCCGGGATGGATATCGCCCTTCTTGAGTGCTGCACCGGCAAGGGTGTGGGAGGCGAAGTGCTGCAGATCCTAGGCGCCTGGCTCATCGACGTCCGCGGTCATCACCGCCTCACCATCGACCCTGCCGCCGACAACGCTCGCGCGATTCGCTCGTACTCCAAGATAGGCTACCAGCCGATCGGCATCGCGCGTTGCTACGAGCGCGGGCCTGACGGTTCGTGGCACGACAACCTACTCATGGACGTGCTTGCTGAGGAGTTCGTGCGGGGCTGATTGCGCAAGGATTGCTCGGCGGGCCTGCTTCGGGTATCAACGACTCATGCCTGCCGACACCACCACCTTGTGGAGCGAGCCCGCCGAAGATCTCGCGCGGGAGCTCTCGGTCACCACGCAAGGGCTGACCTCGCGTCAGGCCGACGAGCGACTCACGAAGTTCGGTCCCAATCAGCTGCGCGCTGAGGACCGTACCGGCGCGCTGAGGCTGCTGGCTCGGCAGTTCACCAACCCCATCGTCTTGCTCCTCGTGGGCGCGGCGGTGCTCTCCGGCTTCCTCGGCGACGCCGCGGATGCGGCAATCATCGGCGTAATCGTGCTGGCCAGCGGGCTGCTGGGCTTCTTCCAGGAGCGTGGCGCGGCCAACGCCGTGCGCGGGCTGCTCGACCGCGTCTCGCTCAGAGCCAAGGCCGTGCGCGATGGGGCCGAAGTCGACGTCCCCGCTGAGAGCATCGTGCCGGGTGACGTCGTCATCTTGAGCGCCGGCAGCGCCGTGCCCGGGGACGCGCGGCTGCTGGAGAGTAGCGACCTGTTCGTCGACGAGTCCGCGCTGACCGGCGAGACCTTCCCCGCAGAGAAGAACATCGGCGACGTGCCGGCCGACACGCCACTGGCCCACCGCACCAACGTCGTCTTCATGGGCACGCACGTGGTGAGCGGCTCGGCTCGGGCCCTCATCGTGCATACCGGCGCGACGACCGAGTTCGGCGGCATCTCCGAGCACCTGCGCAAACCTCCGCCCGAGACCGATTTCGAGCACGGTGTGCGCAAGTTCGGCTACCTGTTGCTGCAGGTCACGCTGCTTCTGGTCCTCGGCATATTCGCGGCCAATGTCTTTCGCCACCAGCCGGTGCTCGACAGCTTCCTGTTCGCCATGGCGCTTGCGGTGGGTCTCACCCCGCAGCTGCTACCGGCCATCATCAGCATCAACCTGAGCCATGGCGCCCGCGACATGGCCGAGCACCAGGTCATCGTCAAACGGCTTGCGTCGATCGAGAACCTCGGCAGCATGAACGTGCTTTGCTCGGACAAGACCGGAACGCTGACACAGGGCATCGTCCACGTGAAGAGCGCCGTCGACCTGGACGGCAAGGAGTCGCCCGACGTGCTGTTCAAGGCCGCCCTGAACTCGTGCTTCGAGACGGGCTTCGCCAACCCCATCGACGACGCGATCCGCGGCGTTGCCGACGACCTCGTGACGGGCTGGAGCAAGCTCGACGAGGTGCCCTACGACTTCCTGCGCAAACGCCTGTCGGTGCTGGCCGAGAAGGACGGCCGCGTCCTGATGGTCACGAAGGGCGCTGTCCCTGCGGTGCTCGAGGTCTCCACACTGTGCCGCATGCCCGACGGAACCACGTGCGACCTAGCCGACGTCACCGCGCGCGTGACGTCGCAGGTCCAGCAACTCGCCGAGAAGGGCCTACGCACGCTCGCCGTCGCCTCGCGCAGCTTCGACGCGCCGCTCGATATCACGCGCACCGACGAGCACGACATGACGCTCGAGGGGCTCGTCGTGCTCTTCGACCCGCCCAAGGAAGACGCGTGCGAGGCGGTCGCCGACCTCAAGCGGCTCGGCGTTTCGCTCAAGATCATCACCGGCGACTCGGCGGCGGTGGCGCGCACTCTCGGCGGGCAGATGGGCCTCGACGAGCCGGTCGTCATGAGCGGCCCCGAGCTTGGGCGACTCTCTGACTCCGCGCTGCAGAACGCATCGCGCGGAGTCGACATCTTCGCCGAGATCGAGCCCAACCAGAAGGAACGCATCATCATCGCGATCAAGAAGGCCGGCAACGTGGTCGGCTTCATGGGCGATGGCATCAACGACGCGGCGGCGCTGCACGCAGCTGACGTGGGGATCTCGGTCGACTCGGCGGTTGACGTGGCCAAGGAAGCCGCACAGATCGTCCTGCTCTCGCCTGGCCTCGACGTGCTCGCCCAAGGCGTGAAGAGCGGGCGCACCACGTTCGCAAACACGATCAAGTACGTCTTCATGGCCACGAGCGCGAACTTCGGCAACATGTTCTCGATGGCCGGCGCGTCGCTCTTCCTGAGCTACCTGCCGCTACTTCCGACGCAGATTCTCCTCACAAACCTGCTCACCGACTTCCCCGAGATGACCATCGCGACCGACCGCGTCGATCCCGAGCTGGTCGAGACACCGCGACGCTGGGACGTCGGCTTCATCCGCAACTTCATGCTCGTATTCGGGACCGTCTCGAGCGTCTTTGACTACGCGACCTTCGGAGTGCTGCTCTTCCTTCTGCACGCCTCCCCCGCCGAGTTCCGCACGGGCTGGTTCACCGAGAGCGTGCTGTCGGCGTCGATGATCGTGCTGGTGATTCGCACTCGGCGCTCGTTCCTGAAGAGCCGCCCGTCGTGGCAGCTTGCGACGGCAACGGCTGCCATCGCCTGCGTGACGCTCGCGCTGCCGTACACGCCACTCGGCGAGCTGTTCAAGTTCGTGCATCTACCGTGGCACTTCTACCTGGCGCTGGCTGCGATTCTGGTGGGCTATGTCGGCCTTGCGGAGCTAGCAAAGCGCGCCTTCTACCGCCTTCACCCGTGAAGCAAGCGCGGCCCTCCGGGCTGGACCACGCGCTGGGAATCTCAGGAAACTCTAACGTTTATGCGACCCGGCGAGTGGTAGATTCCTTGGGACACGCAGGGTCTCGAAAGGTTATGGCAGGACGACTCGAGGAGACAACCGAGTGGCGCAGAGGCGAGTCACGCGAGGCAGGAAGCCCAGGCCGCCGCAGAAGAAGAAGCCAGCCCGCACTTGGACGCCCGACTCCTTCGCTCGCAGCCAGCGCAATCGCAGAATCGTGTGGATTGCCGTCCTCGTGGCAATCGCCGGAATCATCGCCTTCTTCCCCATCGCGCTCGCGACTGACCAGCCGGGCTTCTGTCCGACCTGCCACGGGATGAAGCCGTTCTACGATGCGTGGCACAACGGAACTCACAAGGACGTCTGGTGCATCGACTGCCATGTCGAACCTGGAGTACCCAACCGGCTGCTGCACAAGTTCGCGGTCTTGAACGAGCTCTACGACCAGGTCTTTACGCATGCGACGTTCCCGAACTACAACGCCGACGTCCCCAACGAACGCTGTCTTCGCTGTCATCCCGACGTCCCCACTAAGATCGCCGCCGTCGGGCAGTTCTCGCACCAGCAGCACCTCGGCCGCCAAGTGACCTGCGCGAAGTGCCACGCGACCGTTGGGCATCAGGTCACGTTCGCCTCGCTCGCCGATGCCGGCGTACTCAACAGCGGCAATGCGCCCGCAGGCGCAACCTATGTTGGTCAGGAGTTCACCGGAGTGCCCGGGAAGCACAGCGCGCTGCCGGGCCACAGACCAGTCCCGTGCTCCAACTGCCACGACCAGGCCAACCTGCAGTGCAGCTTCTGTCACACGCCGCCTGGCAACCACTTCGGCGCCGACTGCAAGCTGTGCCACAACCCAGCGGTGCCGTTCACCACGTTCGTCCACCCGCCGAGCGGCCAGCACGCCTACACCTCGCGTCCCTGCGCGGCGTGCCACCCCAACGGCTACACGACCGTCTTCTGTACCTGCCACGGCGGAAGGCCGCCGAACGACTGACGACCGGACGCGGCGGTCTGTATCTCGCGTCAGGGTTCGGCGTAACCTTGTGCGTGGAGTCTGAATGAGCCGAGAGGGATGCTGGATGCCACGCGCCGCCTTGTGCTCGCGATGCGGGACGTACCAGTGGGTCAATGCCGACGGCACGTGCGCCAACGGCCACTCGGCCGAGTGCCTGACGGACTACCACGAGGTTCCCGTGCCCGGCTACGCCGCAGGCCCAGCTGTGGTTCCCGGCGAGACGCAGGTCGCCGAGCGGTCCACCCGCGCGCGTCCGCGCTGGATGCCCTCGCCCCTGGTCGCGCTCGCCGTGCTCGCTCTGGCGCTCGTAGGCGTCGTCGCGTGGAGCGGCATCACGCTTGTCATGCACGTAGACCAGGTTTCCAGCGCCGTCTCTCAGTTGCTCGCGCCCACTACCGACGAGGGTACATCGAGCGAAGGCGTTGCGACCGACTCGGCGGACGACTCGAGCGACACGGTGGATGTCGCCGCGTACACGACACCGCTGCCGGACGTGCCGTTGTCGCCGGCGGAGGTGCCCGGCACGCGCACAACGTCCAACCCGAACGTCGCCGCTCCCGGGCTCGACGCGTTCATCGCCAAGCAGTACCCGGGTTACCGAGTCGAGAAGCGGATCTCGTTCCCAAGCCAGTGGGGCCAAGGACGGCTTGGCGTCAACTACCTGCTGGTCAACGAGAAACACCCGAAGTTCAGATTGTTGGTCAATGTCGCGCAGCTCAAGCCCGGCGAAGACCCTGCCGACCCCAACGAACAGCACTTCTTCAACAACGTTGGTCGAGTGCTGACCGACGACATCGTCTTCTCGGCTGATGCGCTGCGAAACTACGGCGTCTTGGATCACGGCGCACAGGACGCCCTGGTCACCGCATTCGGCCAGAAGCTGCCGGCTGGCGCTTTCGTCTACTCAACCGGTATCGACGGCATCAAGATCGACACCTCGGTCGGGCGCGGGGCCAAGGGGCTCGACAGGGCGATGCAGGATGACGGCAACGACGGCTCGGCCGGCTCGGGACACGCGGTCCTGCCGGTGGTTCCCGGCCGAGACGTGCTCACCGTCGACATCACCTTCGACAACCCATAGCACCGCCGTTGACCGCGGTCGCATTGCTTCTCGCACGCGTTCTCGGCTCGGGTAGAATGGGCGCCATGAAAACCACCACCTATCACGACACGCGCGGTTTGGACAAAGCGGCCCGGACGTTTACCGAGGTCATCGTCAGCGGCATCGCGCCGGGCGGCGGCCTCTACGTCCCCGACACGCTGCCTGCGTTCTCGCTCGACGAGATCCTGGCGTTCTCGGAGTGGCCATATTGGCGCCGGGCCGCTGCGGTGTTCTCGCGCTTTGGCGTCGACATCCCGTCGGACCGCGTCGACGTGCTCATGCAGCAGGCGTACGGCGACCAGTGGGACGACGAGCGCATCGCTCCAGTCGAGGAAGTCGTGCCGGGCACGTGGGTGCTCGAGCTTTGGCACGGGCCAACGAGCGCTTTTAAGGACATGGCGCTGCAGTGCATGCCGCTGTTCTTCTCCGAGTCGGTCGACCGTCGGCGTCAGCGCGGCCTTGAGGACGACAACTACCTCGTGCTCGTGGCGACGTCAGGCGACACCGGCAAGGCCGCGCTAGAGGGTTTCGCTGATCGCGACTACACGAGCATCATCGTGTTCTACCCTGCCGATGGCGTCTCGGACATCCAGCGCAAGCAGATGGTGACGCAGCACGGCGAGAACGTGGGCGTCTTCGGCGTGCGCGGCAACTTCGACGACTGCCAGAACGCCGTCAAGGCCGCCTTCGCGGACACCGCATTCGCAGCCGAGCTCGCCGAGAAGCACCGACTTCGCCTGTCCAGCGCCAACTCGATCAACTGGGGTCGTCTGCTTCCGCAAATCGCCTACTACATCAGCGCGTATGCCGATATGGTCGCCGCTGGCGGCGTTGTCGCTGGCCAGCCCATCGACGTCTGCGTGCCAACCGGCAACTTCGGCAACGTCCTTGGCGCGTACTACGCCAAGCGCATCGGCGTGCCAATCGGCCGCATGATCGTGGCCAGCAACGAGAACCGCGTGCTTGCCGACTTCATCGCCTCGGGCGTCTACGACATCTCGAGCCGCGAGTTTGTGGTCACTCCCTCCCCTTCGATGGACATCCTGATCTCGAGCAACCTCGAGCGTCTCCTCTACGAGATAACACGCGACTCTGACAAGGTCGTCGAGTGGATGTCGTCGTTGGCAAGCGAAGGCCGGTTCCAAGTCGACCCCGCTACCTTCCGAGAGATTCGCGAGCTGTTCAGTGCGGACTACGTGAGCAACGACGAGTCGCTCAAGACCGTTCGCGAGGTCTACGAGGACAGCAACTACCTCATCGATCCGCACACTGCCGTGGCCTGGGAGGTCGCCGAGCGTATGCGCGAGCGCGATCCGGTGCTCGTGGTGTCGACGGCCCACTGGGCCAAGTTCGGCGGCGACGTCTTCAAGGCGCTCGCGCAGCTGCCTTACGACGAGGTGCTTCCCGATGGTATCCGCGAACTGACCGGCGTCGAACTGCTGGCGCAGGTCACCGAGCTCGCGGGCGAAGAGGTCGCGATTCCCAAGTCGCTCTCCGAGCTCGACAGCCTCACGGAGCGCTTCACCAACATCGTCAACACCGGCCGAGACGGCATCGAGGGCGCAGTTCGCAGCTGGCTGGCGTAGCAGCGTACCAGCGTTCGAGCGCGCCCATCTCACACGCTCGATTCGGCACCGTATCGTTAGCGTGCGAGGCTGCGCGCTCGCCTACCATTGCACAATGGCAGAATCTGAAAGCACCGCACCCGGCCGAGCAGCTCGGCCTGACACACCTCGCAATCGTCGCCCAGTCGGGCTGATCGTGCTGGCGCTCTTCGTCCTGGCGGCGGCAGCGATCGCGTGGCGAATCGACCGCGACACTCACCACCCGCGCCTGCAAGAAGTGACCGTCGCCGTGCCCGGCCTGACTCACGAGGTCGACGTCTTGCAACTCTCCGACCTCGGCGGGATCCACTTCGGCGCCCAGCAAAGCCAGCTTGAAGCGCTCATCGCCGGTCGGCGGTTCGACACGGTTGTCCTAACCGGCGACATTCTCGGCGTGGAGGACTACAGCGCAGTGTGGGAGCTGGGCGCGCTAGCCAAGGCGCATTCGGCGCGCGTTTGGTACCTGCCCGGCAACCACGACCTTCGCCCGGTCGGCGCCGGCCTTGCCGAGAGGGGCGTGCCCACGTTGCCGCAGGACAGAGCGGTGGTGCTCGCTGACTTCGACCCCCAAGGCAAGCAGGCGGCGCTCGTCTACGGCCGCAACTCCGACACCATCGCGACCGCCAAGGGGCTCGGCGCCAAGCTGCTCGTCATCGCCTCGCACACGCCACCCGACACGCATCGCCTCGCCGCCGGCCTTGCGCTGGGCGGCGGCACGCACATCTTCATCGCAGGGCACACGCACGGCGGGCAGATCCGCCTGCCGTTCATCGGCGCACTCGGCGCGCCGCTGTCGTGGCCCTACGAGCAGCGCGCTCCGGCGCGAGGCAACGAGATGACGGTGCTGCCGGATCTCAAGGGTCGCTTCGTCGACGGCATGTACGTCCGAGACGGGCAGCGCATCTTCGTCTCCCAAGGCCTGGACGCCAACACCACAGGCATCCGTTTCGGTGCTCAAGCCGAGATCGTGGCGTATCGTTTCGTCCCGGCGCCGGCGAAGTAGCCGCGCCCTTTGGCGCGGCCCGAAAGGAGCGCTCTGGTGGCACAGGCAGTTGAGGTCATCCGAATCGATGGCGGCAGCGTCAACGCCTACCTTCTCAAGAATGGCGACCGCTTCGTGCTGGTCGACACGCTCACGCGGGGTAAGCGGGCCTCGCTCGAACGCCAGCTTGCGGCCGCCGGGTGCTCGGCGAGCAAGCTGGGGCTCATCGTGGCTACGCATGGGGACTCCGACCACGTAGGCAGCTGTGCCTACCTGCGCGACAAGATGGGCGCACCCATCGGAATGCACGAGCGCGAGGCTGTAGTGGCCGAGACGGGCGACATGCGAGCCGCTCGGCCGCACGCCAAGGAAGCGATCCGCGTCATCTTCGGCGTGCTTATGCCGCTCTTCGGGCTGCGCAAGAGCGACCGCTTCACTCCGGACGTCTTGCTTGCAGACGGTGACGACCTGTCCGCCTACGGCGTGGATGCGCGCGTCCTCTACCAGCCAGGACACTCCGAGGGCTCGATCAGTGTGCTGACCGCCAACGGCGACCTGATCTGCGGCGACCTGATGACCAACACCGGCGCTCCGCAGGCCAACACGCTCGTCGATGACGCCGCCGAGATGGCGGCAAGCGTCGCGCGTGCCCGCCAAGCCGGGGCCCGCACCGTCTATCCGGGCCACGGCAAGCCGTTCGCCATGAGCGAGCTGAGATAGAGCCGCTTCCGTCGGCACACCAGGCACCGGTGATGACCGCGCCTCGCGTGGAAACAACCTCCTTGTGAGTGTCATTTCTGGAGGTGCCCGTCATGCCCCGACCGATCGTGCTCGTGCACGGCATGTTCATGACGCCGTTGTGCTGGGAGCAGTGGGTCGTACATTACGAGCACGCCGGTCGGCCGGCGATTCCGGTGGCTTGGCCGGGCCGAGATGCGCTCGTCTCCGACCTGCGCGCGAAGCATCCCGACCCCGAGCTCGGCAAGCTCACCCTCACCGACGTCGTCGAGCATCTCTCGACCAAGATCGCTCAGCTGCCCGAGAAGCCGCTGCTCATCGGCCACTCGATGGGCGGGCTGATCGTTCAGCTGTTACTGCAACGCGATCTCGCACTCGCGGGAGTGGCAATCGACTCCGCGCCCCCGGCCGGGGTCTTCTCGGCGGCGCCATCGTTCCTCAAAGCTAACTGGCCGATGGTCGACCCGTTCGTCTCGATGCACGAGCCGCACATGATGTCGTTCGACCAGTTCGCGTACGCGTTCGCCAATACACTGGCCGAAGAGGAGCAGTACGCCGCCTACGAGCGCTACATGGTCCCCGAGTCTCGCGCTGTGCCACGCGAGTCGCTGGGCAAGGAGGGCCACATCGACTTCACCGCGCCGCATCCACCGTTGCTGCTCATCGCTGGCGGCGCAGATCACATCATCCCGCCCAAGCTCAACGAGTCCAACTTCGAGCGCTACCACGCCAGCCCGGGCCTGACCGAGTACCGAGAGTACCCCGGCCGAGACCATCTCACGATTCTTGAGGCCGGCTGGGAGGAACTAGCGGACTACTCGCTTTGCTGGATGGACTCGGCGGTCAAGTAGGGCCAGCAGGTGCGCCTCAGGCGACGGACGGAGGGAGGCTTCGGCTATACTCTCGGCTCAACATCGCCCAGGGAAAGCGCACCATGGCCGACGACGATCGCGAAGTCCTCCAACGATTCCTCGACAACCTCTTCCGACATACCAAGCGGGTGTCTCGGCTGGACGTGATTCTGCGCGCCCAAACGCTCGACCTCGACGACGACCTCTTGCCACTCTTCGAGAACCTGCCGAGCGGCCAGGCGTACACCCGCGACAAGCTCGCCGACCAGCTCAACTCGGCGATCGTCGGGCACGGCTGGAGCCGGCGCTACGGGACGGTCGACTAGCGCGGGATCCGAGCGCCGCTCACTGAAGCTCCTGCGGCCGCCACACGCCAGCGCCCAGCTCGTCCTTGGAGTTCATGACCTCGCAGCCGGCGTGCAGCCCGCAGTCATCGAGCAGTACGACGTTGCCGCGCTTGCGCGTGAAGCGCACGAGCATCTCGGCGTTGAGCGACTCGTCGGCACGAGCGACCATTCGGCCGTGCTCGGGCGCTTTGAGCGGAGCCGCGACCGCACCTTCGAGTTCGACTTCGAGACGGTACTCGGCGTCCTCGTACGTCATCTTGGCGCCATCGTAGTGGCTCTCGAAGGCGGTGAGCTTGGCGCCTGTGTAGGTGGTGAACCGATAGAGCTGACCGTCGATCAGAACACCGGCGATGAACCCGATGAACGACCTGCCCATCCAGGGAATACGCGCCACGGAGACGGTCACGCTCACATGCTGCTTGGCGAAGTGGTTGGACTGCGCCCACACCCACGAGCTGGGAAACGATCGCCCCCAGTCCTTCTCCACGTAGCCGCGGCCGCCATCGAACGTGATCGCCTCGCCGTCGATCGTCAGCTCGCCGTCGACCGGGTGATCCAGCGAGCACACGCCGTGGTAGCACTCCATGCCTGGCACGAACCGATACCAACCCATGATGCCGGGCGTGAGTAGTTTGACCGGCCACGGTCGCCAGGCGCCGAAACGCAGCTCCCCGCTGACGCGGATCCCCTCGCATTCCAGCGCAAGCTTCGCCCCGCTTGCCGAGAAGTGGTTGGGGCCGACCGTGACCGCGAACGCGTCCGGATCGAAGTGGAACTCGTCGGCGCGATACTGCAGGTAGTGCGTGGCGCCGCCGGGACGAACGACCTGAACGAATGAGTGCGACGTACCGCCGGCGTCGTCCCGGCTAACGCCGGGGATGAAGGCAATCGGCGTCGTACCGCCGGCGTCGACGCACTTCACGTACCAACCCTCGAAGTAGCCGTTGCGCTTCCCGCCGCCTTGGAAGACGGCCGGGTCCCAGATGCGACGCATCCGGTACGGCAGGACGCGCGCCCACGCGGGCGCAGCTTCGCGCTCGGGCGCAGGCATCGGGCGCGTCACGCGCGGTCCTTCTTGGCGGCCGCAAGCGCGTCGGCGTAGACGACGAGCGTGCGCTCGATCATGCGCTGTGGCGCGAACTCGCGCAGGCAGCGTTCCCGGGCGGCTCGGGCGAGAGCCCGTGCGCGCTCGGGCTCGCGAAGCAGGCCGAGCATCGCTGTTGCGAGTGCGGCTGGGTCGCCAGCCGGAACCAGCACGCCCGTCTCGCCGTCGAGCACGACCTCGGGCACGCCGCCGACCCTCGTGGCCACCGTCGGGATCTCGGCGAGTCCGGCCTCGATGAGCGCGATTCCCAGCGCCTCGGTCTCGGCCGGCGAGACGTACACGTCGAGCGTCGAGAGGAACCGCGGGATGTCTTCGACGAAGCCGGGCCAGCGAATCGATCCACTCACCTCGAGTGCGACCGCACGCTCCCGCAGCTCGCTTTCGAGCGGACCTGCTCCGCCGATCACGACGATGATGCCGGGAATCTCGGCGCGGAGCAGCGGCACGGCGTCGACCAGGTGGCACAGACCCTTCTGCGTCGAGAAGCGTGCAGCCAGGCCCACCACGGTCGCGTCGGCAGAAAGACCGAACTCCGCTCGTGCGGCCTCGCAATCTTGTGGCGCGAGGTAGGGAGCCGGCTCGACGCCGTTGTGGACGGTGATGACGCGCCCGGGCGGCAGGCCGTAACCGTCGACCAGCTCGAGGCGAATCGAGTCCGACACGGCGATGTAACGGCTGACAAGCCCGGCCAGCGAGCGCTCGACGTTGCGGTAGCGGTTGCGCGCCGAGGCGGGCGTGTCCGTGCGCGAAAGCACGTGGTTGTGAGCGGTCACGACCACCACTTTGGCACCGCCGAGCATCGCACCGAGGCGCCCGATGAAGCCAGCCTTGAAGCCGTGCGCGTGCACCAGATCGAAGCGGCCTTCGCGCACAACGCGTTGCAGCGCCACGATTGCCCGCGGGTCGTAGAGTGGGTGCAGCGGACCAACGAGCGGGATCTCGTGAACGGGGAAGCCCGCATCTCGCGCAGCGATCGCGACGTCGGACTCGGCGGGGGCGGCAACCTCGACTTCGTGACCGTTTGCGGTAAGCCCGCCGGACAGCGCGAGCAGGTGCTCTCGCATCCCGCCCGCTGCCGGACGAACGACCATCAGGATCCGCACGGTTGTGATCTCCTCCTTGGAACTCCAGTCTAGCGCACCCACTTCACCGCAACCGCGGGAACTCGTGCAGCTCACCGCATAGGCGTCGCCGCTCGCCGCCCGTAAGGTGCCGGTTACTCGGCGAGAGGCCTCCCGCGAGTAGAATCTGCTGGTATCGTGCGCAAGACACCTCAAGAAGGATGCTCGTTTTACACATGCTGCGCAGACTCACAACCCGCATAGTAGGCCTGTCACTCGCTGCGGTTCTCGCAGCGGGTGTTTCTGGCTGTGTCGGCCCGGGCGCTACGATAAGCCTCCCCGTGGCCGACCTGGCCGGACCTCGCCTGCTGGTTATCTCCCCGCATCCCGACGACGAGACCGTCGGCGCGGGCGGCGCCATTGCGACGGCTCGAGAGCGCGGGTGGGATGTCACGGTGGTGTTCGTGACGTCCGGAGACGGCTTCTGGCAGGCAGTACGGACGCCGGGAGGGCCGATGCCCTCTGCAGCGCAGATGCAGGCGTATGGAGCCTCTCGCATCGCCGAGGCTCGCCGAGCCACGGTGGCACTGGGCGTGCCTGCGAGCAACGTGATCTTCCTCGGCTTTCCCGACGGCTCCACGCACTTCATGTGGGGCACGAACTACAGCGGTCCACCCGTGGAGGGCGTCAACGGCGCACGTAAGGTGCCCTACGCCTTCGCCTTCAAACCCGGAGCGCCGTACACGGGCGCCGAGTTGGAGTCCGAACTGGCGCAGATCGTGAAGCGCGTGCGTCCCACGACCGTGCTGATGCCGGACGCTGCAGACACTCACCGCGATCACTGGGCCGCCAACGCGTTTACGCAGGCGGCATTGGTTCGCAGCGGATACAGCGGCCTCGAACTGACATATCTCGTACACCGCACTGGCTTCCCGGCCCAGCGCGGCCTACAGCTCGGGCTGCCGATCGGCCCCCCAACAGCGCTGCTTCGCGACGGCACCAAGTGGCTGTCGCTTCCGATCGGCGACGCTGCGCTCAAGGCGCAGCAGACCGCGCTGGGCACATACCGCTCGCAACTCCACTCCGACGGGGGTCTCGTGCGCGCATTCGTGCGGAGCAACGAGATGCTGGGCATGGGACCATCGTCCTTCATCGGCACGGGAACGGTGACGCTTCGCGAGGGAACTCACGATCCGCTCTATCGCGGGGGCCGCCCGCGATCGACGCTCGACGCCATCGCGTTGTCGCGGACCGAGACCAGCGCCACCGTCGCTCTGGACCTCGCCGCGCCAGTCGACAGGTCGGTTCGCTACGTGATCCACCTACGCGCCTACGGACCCGGGCTGCAGATGCGCTTCTACGACGGTACGATTGCCGGTGGCAAGCTCACTGCGAGTCGCGACGCGACCGCAAGCGTACGAGGTGCCGGGCAGCTCGTGGGCTTCAGCGGAGACGTGGTGCGCGTCAAACTCCCCGCCGAGCTCATCGACGGCGCCCGGTGGCTGTTCCTCGGCGCCGATACGTACTCCGGCAAACTGACGGCCGACCACGGCGCGTGGCGGATGGTGCGCGTCCTGCCGCACTAGATAGTGCAGTGCTTCCCCGTCCCGTAGCGCAGCATCAGGTAGCCGAGAACGCCGGCAACGAGCGACGCCACCAGGATCGCGGCCTTGGCTTCAGTCGTCTCAACCTGTCCGCGAAACGCGATGCTCGCTACGAACAGCGACATCGTGAATCCGATGCCACCCAGCATCCCGGCGCCAAGGATGTGGCTCCAGCGCACGCCGGTGGGTAGCTCGGCGACTCCGGTCTTGGTGGCAACCCACGTCATGGCCGAAATCCCGATCGGCTTGCCGAGCACGAGCCCCAGCAGCACCCCCAGCGCAATCGGTGTCCGTGCCAGCGCCGAGAGGTCCTCGCCCACCAGTCGCACGCCAGCGTTGCTCAGGGCGAACAGCGGCAGCACGAGGAAGGTCGTCCACGGGTGCAACGCGAACTCGAGGCGCTGCAACGGCGAGGCGGTGTGCCGGGCCTCTCGGCGGATGTCGAGCGCGACGTGCTGCTGCGTGTCGTCGCACAGAACGTGGGTGCCGGGAACGTGTGCTTCCTCGATACGGTCGAGTCGACGTCGCGTGTCGGCTGTAAAGAGGAGCGGGTCGAGGCGGGCGGTGGACGGTATGGTTATCGCGACGAGCACGCCGGCAATCGTCGAGTGCACGCCCGAGAGCAGTACGGCAAGCCACAGCAGCCCGCCGATGACGAAGTACGGCCAGGGACTGTCGACCTTGAAGCGGTTAAGAGCGATGAGCAGCACGAACATCGCTGCCGCCCAACCAAGCCATCCCCACTGCAGGTTGTTGGTGTACGCGAACGCGATGACCAGAATCGCGCCGAGGTCGTCCGCGATCGCCAGCGCGACGAGGAAGATCTTCAACCCGCTCGGGACTCGGTCGCCGAGCAGTGCCATCACCCCGATCGCAAACGCGATGTCGGTGGCCATCGGAACGCCCCAGCCGTGCGCGCCGGTACCTCCCGCGTTCAGCGCGAGGTAGATGAGCGCGGGAACCACCATGCCGCCGAGTGCCGCGAGGATGGGAAGCAGCGCCTTGCGCCGCTCGGAAAGCTCTCCGACGAGCACCTCTCGCTTGATCTCGAGTCCCACCACGAAGAAGAACAGTGCCATCAGCGCGTCGTTGACCCAGTGGACGAGCGTCTCGTGAAACGCAACGTGCCCCAAGTAGAGCCCTGCGTCGATATGCCAGAAGTTCTCGTAGGCGACGTAGTACTGGGAGTTTGCGATCAGGAGGGCAACCGCGGTAGCCAGCAGAAGCGCAGCCGCGCCGGCAACCTCGGTGTGAACGAACTCGCCAAAGCTCTCGCGAAGCCGGCTCGGCAGCGACTGCCGGTCGATGACCTCGCGAAGAGCTTCTGCTGGTTGCCGCGTCACAGCACGGCCTGCTCGGCGGATGGCGGCTCAACGAGGAGTTCCATGAGGATGATGTCGAGCCAGCGGTCGAACTTGCGGCCGACCTGCCGCAGTCGGCCCACGTTCTCGAAGCCGAGCCTTGCGGCCATCTTCAGCGACGGCTCGTTCTCACTCACGATCTGGCTGACGATCGCGTGATGGCCCAGCTCGCGACCGCGCTCGATCAGCGCCTCACACATCGCCGGGCCGAGGCCAGCCTGCGTGGCGTCGGGCGCGACGTAGACCGATATCTCGACTGAATGCCGGTAGGCGCAGCGCGTGCCCCACTTGCTCAGCGATCCCCAGGCGAGCACGCCGCCGCCTTCGTCCTGCGCGACTAAGACCGGGTGCGCTCCGCCATGCTCTCCGAGCCACGCCAAGCGATCCTCGACCGACTTCTCTTCGGTATCGAACGTTGCGGTGGAGCTTCGGATGTAGTGGTTGTAGATCGCGGCGATGGCCGCTGCATCAGCGTCGGTGGCAGGTCTTATCGTGGGTTCGGGCATCGGGCCTCCGGGCGCGCGGCGAGGGTTCTCGGCGATACGGTCGAGCTTGTCACTGTCATACCCGAGTGGGCGCATCTGGACAAGCTTGGAAGCCCGGGCAACGTCTCCTTAGCCCTTGCGCACTCTCTGGCTGCCCGTCATCTAACAAGATTACAAAACCCTAACTATTCTGCACGGCCAAGGAGCGCATATTGGCATCCGTGTTGCTTTGATTTCGGCAAGAGCAGGGCGACCCGTCCACCCCTCCCCCCCTCGGGCGGGCAGCGCCCCTCGCAAAAAGACAGGACCCGCCTCACCCCCCTCAGGCGGGTCCTGCAGTTTCCGTGGAGTCCCCCCTCCTACGAAGCTCACACACGTACGCGAAATGCCCGTCGAGGAATCCCTCGGCGGGCATTTCGCGTTGCGGGAGCGGGTCACGCGCGGGATGACGCGTGGCGTGTGCCTGCGCGACATGCGTCGCGCTCGCACGCGCTAGCCGAAA
>JARLGT010000078.1 GCA_031292615.1 Coriobacteriia bacterium
CAGCGACTACGGCCCGGGCGTCAACGACCTTTGCGCTCCTGGGTCCTTGTTCTGGACGGCCGACCAGCCCGGTTGGGATGCCGACGGCTCAGGAGCCGCAGCCATTCCGGGCTATCAGTTCTGGTACGGGACCAGCTTCTCATCGCCCGCAGCGGCCGGCGCCATCGCGTACCTGTGGCGCGCCGAGCCCGACCTGACCAACGACCAGATCGTCAGCTACGTCGAGTCCAGCTCAGTCGACCTGGGTACCCCCGGTCGCGACGACATGTACGGCTACGGCATGGTCGACATGCAGGCCGCCTACAACAAGTTGATCGCCGACTACCCGATGCTCGCCAAGCCCACGATCAGCGCCGCCACCTACATGCGCAGCGGCCAGAACGTGTCGTGGACATCGAGTACGGGCTACAACGTCAACTACGTGGTATCCATTGACGGCACCCCGCAGTCGACTCAGACGAGCACTACCTACACGCTGCCGTCGCTCACCGACGGCCAGCATCTCGTCTCGGTACTGCCCACCAGCACCCGCAACTGGGACACGTCCAGCCTCGCGACCAAGACCATCATCTACGACGGCACCGCGCCGGTGGTGAGCGGATTCGCCTACAACGGCACCACTCTGTCCTGGTCGGTCACTGAAGCCAACCCGTACACCGTCCAGGCGTACGTCGACACCGCGACACCCGCCGCCGCGCCGAGCAACACGCTCGTGCCCGTCGGCCTTCACAGCGGAACTCATACGCTGCACGTCAACGCCACCGACGGCGCCGGCAACTCCTCGGGTTGGGTCACTTGGGACTTCGTCGCTGTGGCCGCGCCGGATGCGCCAGTCGTCCCGAGCGTTGTGGTCACCGATGCACTCTCGGCGAACGTCTCCTGGGCGCCCGTACCCACCGCCACCTCCTACGACTACAGCATCAACGGTGGCGTCACCCAGTCGACCTCGGCCACCGGTTTTCCGATCAGCCCGCTGAATGCTGGTGTGACCTCGGTCGCCGTGCGCTCACGTGCGAGCACACTCACGAGTTCGTGGACGTCGGCCACCGTCACGAACAACGTGGTCGTGCCGGGCACGCCTGTGCCGTCGGCGCCTGCAACGGTGGGTGTGGCCTCGGCGACCGTGAGCTGGCCGGCCGCGCCTAACGCGCTGTCGTACGAGTACCGCCTCAACGGCGGGTCCTCGACACCGACGACGGCACTGTCGGCGACAATCACCGGCCTCGTGCCCGGGGTCAACTCCCTGTCAGTACGCTCGCTGGACAACCTCGCCCACAGCGCTTGGGCCACTGCAACGGTCAGCTACGTGCTGCCCACATTCCGCATCGTCCCGACGGCGGGTGCCGGTGGGACGATCACGCCGGGCGCCACGCAGACCGTGACCGTGGGCGGCAGCGCGACGTTCAGCGTCGAGAGCAACACCGGCTACCACCTCGTGGATGTCCTGAAGGACGGCGTCTCTATCGGAGCCAGTACGTCGGTGACGTTCTCGGCGGTTCAGGCCGACCACACACTCAGCGCGACCTTTGCGATCGACACGTTCACGCTGGCGCCGAGCGCGGGGGCCCACGGCCAGATCTCGCCGAGCGCGACGCAGACCGTCAACTACGGTACCAACACGACGTTCACCATCACGCCCGACCCCGGCTACCACGTAGCGGCCGTGCTAGTCGACGGAGCCTCGGTTGGCGCGGCCACGAGCCACACGTTCTCCGATGTGAGCGCGAACCACACGATCTCGGCGACGTTCGCGATCAACACGTACAGCATCGTGCCGAGCGCTGGTGTCGGCGGCACCATCTCGCCGAGCACCGCTGAGACGGCCGACTACGGATCGGACAGCTCGACGTTCACTATCACGCCCAACGCGAACTACCACATCGTCGACGTCTCGGTCGATGGATCGTCGGTGGGCACCGTCACCGTGTACCAGTTCACTGACGTCACCGCCAACCACACGATCGGCGCGACCTTCGCGGCCGATGCGGGAGCCAAGGGAATCGGCCGACTTTCGGGCGCGACGCGATACGCGACGGCGGTGGCGATCGCCAAGGATGCGTTCCCAGGCTGGAGCGGCGTGAGGAACCTCGTCCTCGCCAGCGGCGAGAACAACCATCAGCCCGACGCCTTGACGGCAGCCGGGCTGGCCGGCGTTTACAACTGCCCGCTGTTGCTCGTCCCAACCAACTACCTCGACCCAAATACGAAGGCCGCCATCGCCTCGATGCCCAAGGGCGTTGCTGTGCACATCGTGGGCGGCTCGTCGGCCATCTCGGCCAAGGTTCGCAATCTCATTGCGCGCATCTCGCGCGTGAAGAGCGTAGACCGGAGCTCCGGCGCCGATCGCTACGCCACGAGTGCCGCGGTCGCCCTCAAGATGAAGTCAGTTCTAGGCGCCTCCAGGATGCCGAGGAAGGTGCTGCTCACAAACGGGGCCAGCGCCGCGCTTCTGCTCGACCCGCTGATCGCCTCGACCGTGTCGAACTACATGCACTTCCCGGTCCTGCTGCTCAAGAGCAATCAGGTTCCGTCTGCGACGCGTAGTGCGCTTGCCAGCCTTCGGCCAGTGGCGGCGTACATCGTTGGCAGCACCGGCGCTGTGAGCGAGAGCGTGCGCACGAGCCTCAAGATTCCGAGCGGCAACCGAATCTTCGGCGCCGACGTCCAAGGGGACGCCACGGCGTTCGCGACCCGAGCACGGGCACAGGGTTGGCTCGTCGGCACGACGGTTGGCTTCGCCGCCGCCGTCCCTGATGCGGCCACTGGTGGTGCGTACATGGGCCGCAGGAGCGGGCCGATGCTGCTTGTCTTGCCGAGCAGCATCCCCCAGACGACGCAGGACTACCTCACCAACAACAAGGCCACCATCTCTGGCGGATGGGTGTTCGGCGACGCCAACGCGATCTTGGAGTCCGTGCGGGCCCAGCTTGCGGGGCTCATCAACTAGGGGTGGGGCGCTACACAGCGAGACGTCGTTGGGCTCCTGAATCGACAGCCCAAAGATTCTCAAAAAGAATTTCAAGAAATCGCTAAAGTCCTTCGCTCAAGCTGCCGATACAAGAACAAAAGGCGGGGCTGGCCAATGGGCTGGCCCTTTTGCTGCGCCGAGACATCCGTCACCAGAAGCCAGCCACTCTGCGAGTGTCTGATGTGGGGGCAATACCCCCGATTGAACAGGGCTTTCTCCGTTGAGGAGGAAGCCTTCCGTGTTCCTTGGTCTAAGCAGATGTCTAGGTAGCTATCCCGAGTATCATAGTGGGGCGCGATGGTGGGCTGGATGCGATATGGGGCGATGTGAGTGACCTCCGAACATGGGGTGCGAACGCCGCTTGGCAGGGTCTCCGAAGGCTGGAGACTCTTCTGGCGGACGCCTGAGAAGTCATCGGAGTACGTCATCACCGTGCCGCCTTCAACGACCGACAGAGTCAGTGAGCCGGTCTGGGATGCTGAATCGGCGGACTCCCCTGGGGTACCTGCGACCGAACGCGTGCGATGGGACAGATGGCGGCGCTTCCCGACCCTTGCTGACTGTTTGGGCACCGTCCCGATTGGCTCGGGCATCATCTGGCTGCGCAATCGCTCCACGGGCGAGGACATCTTCATCGGCGCAAGCGACCACGTCGGGCAGCACCTGCCCGAGATGCTCCTGCGAACCCATGCGAAGCGCGTCCAGCATGAGCCGCTTCAGGACTACGTGACGAAGCACGCCACGGATATCGACTACCGAACCGCGCCATGCGCAACTGCCCGGCAGGCGATGCGGCTGGGAGCGCGACTGCGGGCTGAGAACAGGTGCCTGTTCTAGAATGTCTGGTGGTCGCGAGGGGAACTCTCGTTCTTGGTCGAGTTGGTGCCCTCAGGCGCCCGGTGGATTCCCTAGCCGATGCGGGACGTGACGACATCAGGCTCATACGACACCGTTTGGCCGAGGCTGCCGTCAGCGTTGTGGATGATGAGTTCGGTCTTCATCTCCCGTGCAAGCGCACTCCCTGCGAAGACCGCTGCCTTCTTCTCATGGTAGTAGTGGCGAGGCCTTGCTTCGCACTCGACCACCCATCCGGGGCCATAGAACATGACGTGCACTGCCGTGTTCGACATGCGAGCCTCTCCCAAGGGATCCTCAGCGGGTGGCTCCTCTGCAGGGGTCGGCGCTGCTCTTCTACCTTGAGTGTGCCCACTGCGTTGTGTCGGCCTCTCCCGTGCGCGACTCGTTGCCACACCGTGGACGGGAGCGGCTCGACGGAGTCGCTGTCGGCACGCGATAGTGCGCCTCAGCCCCGGCCAAGATACTGCATGGCTAGCGCCGACGTGACCATGTCGTGCCGAGAATCACCAACACGGCTGTGACCGCTACCAGAACGCCCAGAGCAACCATCGAACGGAGCATGGTCTGTCCTTCCGTCGCGCATGTGGAGCAACACCCATCTCCGAGTGAGCAGCAGGCGGCGCGGCTACAGAACGCTGCTGAGCGGGAGACACGTGGCGGCATGACAGTTAGATCGTCCCCGGTCGTCGGACGCGCCACACGGCGTTGGGTCGGGTGGTTCAGTGAAGGGAATGTGTGGGCCTTCCACCCTGCGGTTCGTTGCTGAAGGTTAGCCCCCTCACCCAGCGAAGGAACTCCCGCCACCTTCACGGGAGTCCCTGTCGTGCGCTGAAGATGCGCTTGCGTCCTACTTCACCTTGACCGTCCTGGTCTTGCTCATCGAGGGCGTATAGACCGTCCAGTTCTTGCCCCCGGTGTAACCCGAGTAGGTGGCGGTGAGGCTCCACGTGCCCTTGTACTTGGGCTTGAAGGAATAGGAGAACTTGCCCTTCTTGAGCGTCACGGTCTTTGAGCCTGAGCTCTTCCAGTGCTTACCGACCTTGCGCGTCATCGCGATGGTGAGAGTCCCTGATGCGGCAGAAGGTGAGACGGTGCCGGACAGCTTCAGCCAGTGCTTGACCTTGACCTTGGAGGGCGCGACCAGCTTCGTCTTCGTGGCGAGCGTGACGTAGTACTCATACGCGCCCATGTCGAAGCCGCCGCCTTGGGGACGACGCATGCCGTCCTTGTCGGTGGAGGGAGCACCGACCGATGTCCCCTTGTCGATACAGGGCGAGCCAGCCTTCAGGTGGAAGTCGCCTGTCGCGCTTGCGACGAAGTAGGGATCGGCGTCGATGTTGGTGCCGACTACGGGGGTCGCGACATCCGAGTACGTGCTCGAGCACTGATACAGTTCGAGGTTCGCGTTGTCCCACACGATGCAGTTGGTGATGGTCGGCGAGGAATTGCCGCCACCATGGACGCCGTCGCCCTTGTTCCCGGTGATCGTGTCGTTGGTTATGGACGGCGAGGAGGAGCTGTAGCAGTAGACGCCGTCGCCCTTGTTCCCGGTGATCGTGTCGTTGGTTATGGACGGCGAGGAGGCGCTGTCGCAGTAGACGCCGTCGTCGGTGTTCCCGGTGATGGTGTCGTTGAGGATGGTCGGCGAGGAGGAGCTGTCGCAGTCGATGCCGTGGGTGATGTTCCCGCTGACGGTATCGTCGAGGATGGTCGGCGACGAGTAGTCGTTGCAGTAGATGCCGTTGTCGCTGTTCCCGCTGATGGTGTCATTCGTGATAATCGGTGAGGAGTCGTAGCACTCGACGCCCTCGTAGGCGTTCCCCGTGATGGTGTCGTTCGTGATTACTGACGACGAGGAGCTGGTCGAGTAGACACCGTCACTGTTTCCGCTGATGGTGTCGTTCGCAATCGTCGGCGCTGAGGAGCCGTCGTACTCGATACCCTCGTAGATGTTGTCGCTGATGGTGTCGTTCGTGATGCTCGGCGAGGAGTCATCGCACCAGATGCCGATGTAGTGGTTGTTGCTTACGGCGCAGTTGATGATACGCGGCGAGGAGTTGACGCAGTCGATGCCGTCCTCAGTGGTGTTCCCGGTGATCGTGAAGCCGGAGATGGTCGTGCCCGTCCCGATGCCGTTGGCTGTCACGACAGCGTGCCCACTCCCCGTCAGAGTCGTGTTGGCCGCGCCTGCCCCGTAGAGAGAGACACCCGCCGTCATGGTCACGTCCCCGCTGAAGGTGCCCGCCCCGACCTCGACGATGTCGCCTGATGCTGCCACGTCTATCGCGTGCTGCACGGTGGCGAAAGCGGTCGCTGCAGACAAGCCGTTGCCAGCCGTGTCACTTCCTACTACCGAGACGTAGACGTTCTTCGCATACGCCATGGTCGGCAGCGCAAGGACGCAAGCGGCGACGACCGTCGCCAACAACACCCTGACCGTACTCCGACGACTGCAGATGAGTCTCTTCATCGCCATCCCCCTCCCTAGGGGGGAGTCGAGCGCTGGCCTGAATCTCTCAACACGCGCGAGTCCCCCGAAGCCAGTTGCGTGCTCTCTAAGGGGTTGTTACCCCCTCACGATCGCCGCGCGGCGGTCGGCACAAACGCGAGTTTCACTTCGACCAGACGAGGCCGGAGCGGCACGAGTTGGCAGGAGCAGCGCGACGGGCTACGAGCGCAACGCGGTCACAATGATGAGAAACCCTTTGAGCCATAAGGCCACGAATCGAATGCGCGACACGACCACGGACGACGCGGCTGTGAAGGGCTTGGGGGTACGTGCAGGTCATCACACTCCAGCCATCCACGGGCAGGCACCTAAGTAGCGTCTCTCGTCTAAGGATTCATCTAAGCCGTCTATGGATCTCGCCCCGATTTCGCCTCCATCAGGCCTCGCTGTGAAGCGCCTGTCTACCTGCCCGGTTTGCCCCGCCTTACCTGCGATGCTAGTATTCTTTCTCGCGCTACGCGGGTGTGGCGGAATGGCAGACGCGCATGGTTCAGGTCCATGTGGGGGCAACCCCGTGAAGGTTCAACTCCTTTCACCCGCACCACAGTATCTAGCAGGGGCTTTGCCGAGGAATCGGTGGTGCCCCTGTTTTTCGCCCAGCGCTTTTCAGGTTGCGCAAGGGAGCGTAGCATCGTTCTGTGCTGGGAGCCCTTCCCAGAGTAGGACTTGGCCCGCGCGGAGGTGACTGAGTGAAGCGTATGCGACTCGCCGTTTTGGCGATTGCGCTGTTCGTGACGGCAATTGCGGCCGGAGGCTTCCCCGCTCCTGCACTGGCCCGTACCATGACCCGCGCGTCGCTGCGTGCAAGCGCGAACACCGCGCGCGTCTACATCAAGCTGACTCTGACGGGTAGGCTGACGACCAAGGCGGGCCGCTCTCTCTCGAAGCGCTTGATTCGGCTTGAGACTCGTCCTGCGACGGGGGGAGCTTGGTCTCTGGTCTCGGCGAAGACCACCGACTCAAAGGGCAGGGCGGGCTGGGGCGTTCAGCCGATGGAGGACCAGCTCTACCGAGTGCGCTACCCAGGCAGCTCCCAGTACCGCGCCACGGTGAGTTCCTACCGGAAGATCATCGGCCATCACTACGGGCTGCGTTTCGCTGACGAGTTCACGGGTTCGGCCGTCGCCACATCGGTGTGGACGACCCAGGCGCGATGGGGCGACACATCCATGGGTCTGATCGATCGTACCTGGGCTGGCGCACTGAGCGTGACGAGGGGCAGTCTGATCATCACCGCCACGCATCCAACGCCCACGGTGGATTCCGAGTATCCCTACCTGTCCGGCGTGATCTCCTCGCACGGCCCGGGTCAGTACAACTTCAAGTATGGCTATATCGAGACGCGAACGATGATTCCTCGGGGCCAGGGCCTGTGGCCGGCCGTCTGGATGCTCGGAGTGGAGACCTCGGCGACGTCCGAGATCGACATCATGGAGGCTCGGGGCCAGCTGCCCAACACCAACCTCATGTCGTTGCACTTCCACGGAGACCAGGTGGGGAAGAGTTACGTCGGCGATGACCTGACCAAGTCGTTCCACACATTCGGCGTCGACTGGTCTCCCGACCACGTCATCTGGTACCGAGACGGCGTCGAGCGGTTTCGCGTTACCGACAAGTCCGAGGTCTCACACGACACGATGTACCTGATCGCGAACCTGCAGCTGGGCAACGGAGTCTGGGCAACCCCTCCCAACGCGTCCACGCCGTTCCCGGCGAAGTTCTACATCGACTACATCCGCGTCTACCAGCACAACTAGGTGTTGGTCGCGCTCGCCTAGAGCAGGCGCGAGCTGAGGCGTGCGGCCGCGTTGCGCATGCGCGCGAGGCGCCCGACCGAGTGGATATCCGCTCGCGTGATCTCGACGCAGCGCGTGACATCGTCGTCGAAGATCGCATCGAGTTCGGCCGCCATTGGCTGGTCGTAGAAGACGATGCTCAGCTCGTCGTGCAGCGCGAAGCTGCGGATGTCGTAGTTGGTTGTGCCGATGATCGCGATGGTGCCGTCCACGGTCATGGTCTTGGCGTGGAAGAAGCCGGCGCCGTACTGAAAGACTCGGCAACCAGCCTCCACCAGATCGTCGACGTAGGTGTACGCCGCCCACCACGGGATCCTCTTGTCGGGGACGCCGGTCATCATCAGTTGCATGTCGATCCCCGCGAGCGACTGAGCGACCAACGCCTCCTGGATCGCCTCGTCAGGCACGAAGTACGGCGACTGGATGCGCACGCGCCGATCCGCCGAGGCGATCGCGAGCAGGAAGGCGTTGCGCACGGCTTGGAAGCGGCTCTCGGGGCCAGAGTGCACGACCTGCGCCCAGACGGCCCGGCGCTCGGGCGTCTCGGCAGGTGCGGGGAAGTAGCGCTCGCTGAAGAGATCCTCGCGAGTCGTTCGCATCCAACGCTCGCAGAAGAGGCGCTGCAGATCGGCGACGAGCGGCCCGCCGAAGCGCACGTGTGTGTCGCGCCACGACTCGTAGCGCGGTTTGCCGTCGATGTACTCCTTGCCCATGTTCATGCCGCCGGTGTAGGCGATGCGCCCATCCACCACCGCGATCTTGCGGTGGTTGCGGTAGTTCAAGCGGCCCAGCTCGGCGGCGTCGGCCTGTACGCTGGCGCCCGCCCGCTCGAGCGCAGCGAGCTGCTTCTTGCCGTACGTCACCGAGCCGACCCAGTCGTAGAGCACGCGCACTTCGACGCCCTGCCGAAGCTTCTCGGCGAGGAGGTCGCAGTAGCGCTTGGTGAGTGCGTCCTGTTCCCAGATGAAGTACTCCAGGTGGACGTGGTCGGTTGCAGCCTCGATGTCGCGAAGCAGCCGCTCGAACTTCTCGGCGCCGCGGGAGAAGATCTCCGGGTCGAAGCAGAGCAGCGGCTCGGTCCCGTTCTGCGCCCGAATCGCCGAGGAGAGCTTGCTGACGTCGGGGGCGCCGCTCGCGACGAACTCGGCTGCGGCCCGCGCGTGGCGCGCGTAGATGGGCTGCAGCGCCTCTTGGCCGCGCTTGAGTGCAGCGACTCGCTTGCGATCGACGGCACCGATGTTTCGCCAGTTGCGCCCGAATACGACGTAGAGAAGCACGCCGCCGACGGGGAACAGCGTGAGAAGCAGCACCCATGCGAGGGTGGTGGACGGGTCGCGCTCCTCGTAGATGAGCACGAAGATGAGGCCCACGGCCGCCAGCGTGAAAGCGGCTCCGGCTAGTTCGACGATCAAGGTTACGGCGGCGGTCATGCTCCCGAGTCTACCCGAGCGCGACGCGGGCGGTGACTGGCACGATCGCGGGCCTAGGGATGAGCGACGGCCGCGTGAACCGCCGTGGCCATGATCGCCAGCCATACCCGGGCCGCGCCGAAGATCACAATACCAGCGTAGACGCCTGTGATCGCCCACTTCTCGGAGGACTTTGGAATGGGCGAGCGCCACAGGAAGAACAGCCCCACCGGCGTGAAGAAGAAGAGCCATACCAGGATGCCGGGCCAGCCCTGCGACCACGGTACGTTACGTTTGATGCGTTCCGCGTCCGTATCGAGCCGCGTCCGCAGGGCCGGATCGAGACCGACGGCGTTGATGTCGCTCTGCCACGGGTTTTCGGACCCGTCAGGAGCCTGGAACGCGGGACTCGGAATGGCAACGGCAGCCGCAGGAGCCGCAGGCGCGCCGAAACCGCCCACGGGCTTGCTCGCTCCGAAACCATCACCGTAGGCGCCACCAGTGCCCGAGTAGCCGCCGCCCCCGTAGGCTGGTGCTGCGGCAACCGCCAAACCGTCGTAGCCGCTCGACGTCGCGCCACTGCCGTAGACCGCCGCGCTGTTGAACGAGTCGCGGGACGTGGTTGTGGCCGAGGCGTAGCCCTGCGGGTTGTAAGGCGCTGGTGACGGCGTGTCGGCGCGAAGCTCGACGTGGCTTGGGGGCGCGCCGTAGCCGACTTCTTCGACCCCGCGTAGCGATGGTTTCGGATGGCCGTACGGACACATGTCGTCTGCGGTGAGCATGACGTAGCTGCGACAGCCGCTGCACCAAGCGCGTTTGGGCATGGTTCCCCTCCCCCTGAATGAAATCCCCTTTCGAAGTGGGGTATCGGCAGGTATTTCCTGCAACATTAGCCCGCGCAAGCCTGTCACCTGCGATGACCGTTCGGTGCAATTGCGGCACCTGCCGCAAGAGAGTGCGCCAAGGTAGAATGCGGCCAGCGAAGCACGTAGCCGAAACGCTTGGGTTTCCAAGCGGAGGAGGGACTGCATGAAACGCAGCTCGATCTCGACGCTCGCTCGCCTGTGTTGCGCGATGGCGGTGCTTGGTGTGCTGCTGGCGCTCTCCTTCGGCTCGGTGGCGACCGCGGCCAGTGCATCGACTCCGGGCGTACCGGCGAGCTCGACGGGCGGGCCCTCTCCGGCGACGACCTCCACGCCAACCACGTCGACGCCCACAACCTCCGCGCCCATCGCGAAGGTCGACAACCGACCCAAGGCCCCCAAGTTTGTGCCGCACAGGGGCAAAGCAATCTACATCGACCGCAGACACCAGCGTGTCTATCTGTACGTGGATGGCCGACAGATTGACAAGTTCAAGTGCTCGACGTCGTCCACGCTTCCGCGGCGAGGCACGTACCACATGATTCGCAAACGCAAGCAGTCATGGAGCTTCAACGGTGCCGTGACCTTCTACTGGCAGGTGATCTTCACCGTCGGGCCGCACGGCCACAACATCGCGTTTCACTCGGTACCGGTGAACTCGTCGGGGCACGAGATTGCGCCGGTAGGCAAGCCGGTCTCGCACGGTTGCGTCAGGCTGCCCTACAACAAGGCGAAGTTCCTTTACCACTGGATTGGCAAGAAGACGCCCATCGTTGTTCGGCCGTAGGGCCGTGCCAGGCTACACAAACGAAACGGCCCCGGGTCCATTCCCGGGGCCGTTGTACTATGCGGGAGAAACTCCTCAGCTACTCCGGGATGACTTCGACCAGTTCGATCTCGAAGGTCAGATCCTGACCGGCCAGCGGATGGTTGAAGTCCAAAATGACGTCGTCGCCCTCGATGAGATGGACGGTCGCCGGAATGCGCTCGCCGTTCGGTCCGCCGAGCTCAACCGCCCAGCCAATCTCGGGAGCGGACGGGAACGCCGAGAGCGGGAACTTCTGCAGGCCCTCGGGCTGAGGCTCGCCATAGGCATCGGCTGCGGGGATGTTGACGGTGACCTTCTCGCCGGGCTCGAGGCCGATTACGGCCGCGTCGAAACCGGGGATGACCTGGCCCGAACCGACGACGAACTCGAGCGGATCGCGACCGGCGCTGCTATCGAACTCGGAACCGTCTGACAGGGTTCCGCGGTAGTGCACGCGAACGGTATCGCCGGACTTGGGTGCCATTGGGTGCCTCCTCGAGGCAGTGCTGCTCGGATGAGTCTCGGTCACTGTACCCCAAGGTGTCGCGCCACGACACGCGAGCGAGCAACTCCACGTAACGGGAATAGACTGACAACGCGCGCGTAGCGAGCGCGCCCACATGCGGGAGGCAGCATATGAAACGACTCACCACGCTAGGAACCTTGGCGCTGGCGGCACTCGTGCTCGTAGTCGTGAGTGGTTGCGCCAGTTCGACGCCCGCCACCACTCCGGCGACAACGCCGCCGCCAGCGACTTCGGGCTCCAGCTCAAGTGGGGCTCCCGCGACATCCAGCGCGGCAGTCACGATTGCGAACTTCGCTTTCAGCCCCTCGAATGTGACCGTTGCCGTTGGTGGCACCGTGACCTGGACAAACAACGACAGCGTCCCCCACACGGTGACAGGTGCGGACTTCGACTCAGGCCCCCTGTCCCCCGGCAAGACGTTCTCGCACACTTTCCCCAAGGCGGGCTCGTTCGACTACAAGTGCACGATTCACCCATCCATGGCTCCCGGCAAAGTCACAGTCCAGTAGCTGCGAACGCAGACTCGACGGTGAGGGGATGAAGCTTCTCGCGATCGGCTCCGCAACTAGGCCGACGAGGTGTGCCGGCGTTGCGGGGCGGGCACCGGATTTGCACAATGCTATCGATACGGAAGCCAATCTCGGGAGGTAGTGGATGAAGAAGTTGCTCGTAGTCGCTGGTGTCGTGCTCGTCATTGCCGCGTCTGTCGGCTTGGCTGGCTGTTCGAACTCCGCCGCGCCGCCACTTCCGGGCAACGCTGTTACGATCGAGAACCACGGGTTCAGCCCAGCGGTGGGCTCGGTCAAGGTCGGCGACACGGTGACGTGGACCAACAAGGACAGTACTCAGCACACCGTGACCATCGGCGACGTTGACAGTGGTGCCATTGGGGTAGGCAAGACTTACTCGTACAAGTTTGAAACGGCTGGAACGTACCCTTACTACTGCCGGTATCACCCTTCGATGGTCGCCACAATCGTCGTGCAGTAGCCATTGATGGACTCCTACTCGCCGGTCAGAGGCAAGTGCGTTTGGTGGCGTGAGGTCCCCAACTCCGAGGACTTGTACAACCTCGACGTAAAGGAGCCCGACAAGCGCTGGGACTGCTCGTGTTTTGTCGAGGGATTCCAGTGGACCTTCTCGTTCGAGGAGATCCCTGCCGAGTGCCCGAAGAGCTGCGAGTGCCGCTACTTCGTGCGGGGATACTAGGCGGCAGGGGCGCTTCGTCGACATGAATACAAGCGCCGCGGGCACCTCTCCGCGGCGTTTGTTCTTCGCCCAAAGTTCGCGATACTTCGTGATGCCCATCCCGTCGCATTGGTGGTCAGATGACGACCCGTCTCACGCAAACCCCCATCGCCGCATCCGGGCTCGCCGAGTTCGTGACGCGCGTGGCCGAGGCCGGCGTTGAGTTGTACCGCGACTTCCCGTGGCGTCGCACGACCGACCCCTACGAGGTCCTGGTCTCGGAGGTCATGCTTCAGCAGACGCAGGTCAGCCGAGTCGAGAAGCGCTTCGAGGAGTGGCTCGCCGAGTTCCCGACCATCGACGCCCTGGCTCAAGCTCCGCTCGAACCGGTGCTACGTGCATGGCAGGGGCTGGGCTACAACCGACGCGCCGTCGCTCTGAAGCGCGCCGCCGAGCAGACTGCCGAGCGTTTTGGCGGCACGCTGCCTGCCGACGACGCCGAGCTGCGCTCGCTGCCGGGCATCGGTCCAGCGACCGCAGCCGGTGTGCTGGCTTTCGCCTACGACAAGCCCGCTCGCTATCTTGAGACCAACGTACGCGCGGTCTTCCTGCACGAGCTGTTCGGCGACCGCGATGGCGTGTCGGATCGCGAGATCGAGCCGCTCGTCTCGGCGGCGGTGGAGGAGGCCGGCAGGCAGGGAGTCGGGCCGCGCGCCTGGTACTACGCGCTGCTCGACTACGGCGCGCATCTGAAGCGCTCGCTGCCCAACCCGTCGCGACGCAGCGCGCACCACACGCGGCAGAGCCGCTTCGAGGGGTCGCGTCGCCAGAAGCGCGCGTGGCTGTTGCGCGCCGTCATGGAAGAGTCGGGCCTGTCCGCCGAGGAGTACGGCCGCGACCTGGGACGCGCTGAGCGCGACGCCGGGCGCGATGCGCCGGACGTTGGCGACGTGTCGGCGATCTTGGATGACCTGGTCGCGGATGGCTTTCTGGCTCGCGAGGGAGACCGCTGGTTCGTGCGCTAGTGCATGGCGGCCGGAGCGACGGCGCCGCGCCCGCGTCGGCAGGCTCGGCTAGCGCTCGTCGATCGGGTCGGGGGTCTCGGCGAGGTGAGCGATCTCTCGAGCGACAGCGGCGTACGGCAGTCCGTGGGCGCGGGCGATACGGGCAACGTCGTCGTGTTCGGGGCGCAGCCGGCCCGCACCGCGCTTGACGCGCGCCGGACCCCACGGAGTTGCGACCTCGAGGATCTCGCGCGCCACGCACGAACGCTCGATGGTCTGGCGCCGTACGCCTAGAGAGCCGGTGAGCGCGATAGCGCGCTCGGCCAGAGAGTCGGCATCGGCGGGATTCGCAAGCACCGAGAGCATCACCGCCGAGCGGCCCTTCTTCATGAAGATGGGCGTCTGCCAGACGTCGAGGGCGCCTGCGGCAAGAAGCTCCTCGGCGGCGAACGCGAGCTCCTCGGCGGGGAGGTGGTCGATGTTGGTCTCGAGCAGGACCACGGGCTGCAGATCGCTCGCCGGGACTCCCAGGTGGCCCACCATCGGCTCGCCGATCATGATGCGGCAGACATTGGGCATGCCGATGTCGCGGGTGCCCGCTCCGTAGCCGAGGCGATCGATCATCATCGGCGGCATGTCGCCGTAGCCCGAGGCCAGCGCCTTGAGCAGAGCAGCGCCCGTGGGCGTGGTGAGCTCGCCGGTCGCTGGGCCGGGGACGATCGGGACGTCGGCGAGAAGGCCCGCGGTCGCGGGCGCCGGCACCGGTAGCACGCCGTGCGACGTCTCGACGGTTCCGCTGCCAACAGCCACCGGCCCGACGACGATCGCGCCATCGAGTCCCAGCGCGTGCACTCCAGCGCACGTGCCGACGATGTCGACGATCGAGTCGATCGCGCCGACCTCGTGAAAGTGGACGTCCTCGAGTGCGACTCCGTGAACGACCGCCTCGGCAGCGGCGAGAGCCTCGAATGCCCGCAAAGCGCTTGCGCGCACGGGATCGGCGAGGTCGGCGGCTTGGATCAGCGCTTCGATGTCGCTCCAGTGCCGATGCGTGGGCTGGCCCTCGGCAGTGACGAGCACGCTCAGTGAGCTAACCCCTCGGGAGAGCACGCGCTCAACACTCACGCGCACCTCGGGCGCGATTGCGGTCACGACGGCGCGCAGGTGCTCGGCGGTGAAGTCGCCGCGCAGTTCGCCCGCATCGAGCAGGGCGCCCAAGAACTTGTCGCCTGAGACGCCGGTCGAGCAGTCGAGGTAGGCGATCGTTGCTCGCTGACTCATCGCGACTCCTCGCTGTGGTGGCGGTTGTCGTCCGCCGCAGGTTGCGCATGGCGCGCGGGCGGCCGATTGATGCGCGCGGCGAGCACCGCCGCGCCGAAGCCGTTGTCGATGTTGACGACGCCGATGCCGCCTGCACACGAGTTGAGCATCGTGAGTAGTGCAGCCACGCCGCCGAAGTTGGCGCCATAGCCCACGCTCGTGGGCACCGCAATGACCGGCACGTCGACCAGACCGGCCACGAGCGATGGCAGCGCGCCCTCCATGCCGGCGACTGCGATGATCGCGTGCGCGTCGCGCAGCGTGTCGGTGTGCGCGAGCAGGCGATGCAGGCCGGCAACTCCCACGTCGAAGAGGCGGGTGACTCGGCAGCCCATGATCTCGGCGCAGGTTGCGGCCTCTTCGGCGACCGGGATGTCGGCGGTACCGCCGGTCGCGACTACAACGTGGCCCTCGCGGGGCGGATTGGCTCGGCGATCGACGACGATGAGGCGCGCGGCCTCGTGCCACACGGCGTCCTCAGCCACAGCGCGAACCGCCGAGTAGTGCTCGGGTTCGGCGCGCGTGGCGAGCAAGACATCGCCGTGGGCGAGAATCTCGGAGGTGATCGAGGCAACTTGAACCGGCGTCTTGCCCTGGCAGAAGATCACCTCGGGAAAGCCGGTGCGCATAGCCCGGTGATGGTCGACGCGAGCGTGCACCGTGTCGCCATCTGCACCGCCTACCTCGGCAAACGGCAGGGTTTCGAGATCATGCGCGGCGCTCTCGGCGCTTGTCTGTCCGCTGGCTACGGCGCGCAGGAGGTCTAGAAGTCGGTCCTGATCCATGGGGGCCATCCGATGCGATAGCGCTGACGCGCGCGTGAAGGGGCAGGTCAAACGGGGCACTCAGCTATACTTGTACCACGTCCCAAGCCGCCGGAGGGCTGGCCGTCAAGTGACACGCGCGCCCGAGACCGCAAAGAACGCACGAGCCACGCGCTTCTCCGCCGAGGAGCGTGCGTATCTCCTAGCGAGATTCCTCCTGATCCTGACGCTCGCCGCGCTCTACGCCACAGGCATCATGAGCGGCGAAAGCGTTGTCGACCACCGGCTCTACCTCGGTGCGCTTGCGCTGCTGGCCGTAAACAGCGCCGTGCTCTTGGTCATGCTCGTCGGCCCGTTCGAGATACCGGTAGAGCGATCATTCTTGATTATCGCGATTCCGGACCTGTTGGCGTTCGGAGCCATGAGCTATCTTGGCAAGCCGGACGACTCGTTCTACCCCGTGATCGCAATGGCTCCGATCTTCTACGCGCTCGTCGCCTCCAGGCGCAACGCGCTGATCGTCGGCTGTTCCGCTGCTATCGCCTACGTAGTCGGGGTATCCTTCATCGGCGCCCAGACAACAGCCGATTGGATTCTGTTCGGCGCCAAAGCCATCGCCGTACCGCTGGTGACGTACATCGTTGCGACCGCGGTGGCTAGACAGCGCGATCGCGAGTCGATGGCTGGCTCCGCCGCCGCCGAGACCGAGCACCTCAACGCCTTGCTGCGCAAGCGTATCCAGGAGTTGCAGGCCGTATCGGACATCACGGAGATGGTGCACTCGTCGCTGGACTTCGACAGCGTGGGCACGCAGGTGCTCGACATCGTGGCCAAGGCGATCAACGTCGACACGTGCAGCGTGTTCGTGATCGACAAGGAGCGCTCCGAGACGATGTTCTCGGCGAGCCGCGGTACAGCGACACCCATCTCCAGTCCCGAGGAGTTGCAGCCGTTCGGCGAGTCCGTCGAGTCGCACCTGACCTGCGTGCCCGTCTTCGACCATGGCAAGACGATGGTGTTGTTCTGCACGATCGCCGAGGCGCTCGAGGCTCTGACAGACGACGAGCGCAGCGTGCTGAGCGCCGTGGCAAGCGAACTCGTGGTCGCGGTGGAGAACTCGCGACTCTACAAGCTGACCAGCAAGCTCGCCATCACCGACGAGCTGACGGACCTAGCCAACTACCGCCACCTGCAGCAGCGCCTCGACGAGGAGATCGCTCGCGCGACCCGCTACAGCAAGCACCTCTCGCTGCTGATGCTGGACGCCGACGACTTCAAAGCCTTCAACGACTCCGAGGGTCATGTTGCCGGTGATGACGCGCTTGCCGAGCTTGGCGCAGTCATGCGCAGCGCGGTGCGCGAAGTCGACTTGGTGGCTCGCTACGGCGGCGAGGAGTTCTCGGTGGTACTGCCCGAGACCGACGTCGCTGGGGCCTTCATCGTCGCCGAGAAGATCCGTGAGGCGGTGGAGGTGCACCGCTTCAAGAACTCCGAGGGCGGGCGGAACTGCCAGCTCACGATCTCCGCGGGTTTGGCCACTTTCCCCACGCACTCCAAGGACAAGGACTCGCTACTGCGGGAGGCCGATGACGCGCTCTACCATGCGAAGAATGGCGGCAAGAATCGCGTCCGTGCGCCGAAGAGGTCCAAGGCCGTGACGGTTCTGCCCGTGGCGGAGTCCGACGCACCCGCAGACGAATGGACGGGAGTCTAGAAGCATGGTTCGCTACGCATTCCTCGGCCCGGCCGGGACGTTCTCGGAAGAGGCACTGCTCGCACTCGGGATCCCCGATCTGGAGCCCATCGAGTGCTCGAGCATTCCTGAAGTCTTCGAGGCCGTCGAGCGCGGACGCGTCGACGGCGCAGTGGTACCGATCGAGAACTCCATCGAGGGCTCGGTCCCGGCCACACTCGACGGCCTCGCCTTCGACAGCTCGTTGGAGATCCAAAGCGAACTCGTGCTCGACATCCACTTCTCGGTTGTCGCTGCACCCGGAACCAAGCTCGCCGACATCACCGCCGTGGTCGCGCATCCGCAGGCGAGCGGGCAGTGTCGCCGGTGGCTCGAGCGCTACCTCCCTGGCCGTCCCCTCACCGCCGCCAACTCCAACGCCGAGGCGGTCCAGACCGCGATCGCGTCGCCGGGCGTTGCGGCGCTCGGCCCCTCGATCGCGGCCGACCTGTACGGCGGCGAGGTCCTGCACCGCGACGTCGAGGACTATGCGGGCAATCAGACTCGTTTCGTGGTCATCGGCCGGGGCATCTGCGCGCGCACCGGCAAGGACAAGACGTCGCTCGCACTGTTCATGAAGGAAGACCGCTCGGGCACGCTGCACATGATCTTGGGCGAGTTCGTCTATGGCGACATCAACCTGACCAAGATCCAGTCGCGGCCGACCAAGCGTCAGCTGGGCGACTACATGTTCTTCATCGACCTCGAGGGCCACGTGGAAGACGCGAACGTTCGCACCGCCCTGGACTGTCTGCGCTTGAAGCTGCGCGAGGTCAAGGTGCTGGGTAGCTACCCGCGCCAGAAGTAGCCAACGCTCCCCGCTGATTCTCCACCGATTCTCCGCCGAGGCGGTATCGACGTGCCGCGCCATAAGCACTAGATTAGTGCACAATCGGATTCCGTTATGGCGCCCGGCACGCCGTCAATCGGGGAGGACGCACCAATGAGCGAAGAGGCCGTTGTCGATTACCATCCAATGTGGGCAGAACTGGGGCTCGACCTGCCCACGCACGACGCACTGCTCGGCGCCGTCGGTCAGATGTACGGCGCGGCGTTCCTGAAGCAGGAGAACCGCCCCGAGGGCATGAGCTACCTCGACTTCGTGGTCAGCGAAGTCCACGGCTTGCGCATCAAGGAGCTCCACGACTTTCGCGCTCAAGGCGGCAAGGTCGTCGGAACCTTCTGCCTCTACGTTCCGGAAGAGATGATCCGCGCGGCCGGAGCTTGGTCCGTAGGCCTGTGCGCCGGCGCGGAGTTCGGCTACGACGAGGTCGAGAAGATCATGCCGCGCAACACCTGCGCCCTCATCAAGTCGTTCATGGGCTTCAAGCTCACGCGCGTCTGCCCGTACATCGAGGAGTCCGACCTCGTGGTGGGCGAGACCACGTGCGACGGCAAGAAGAAGGCCTACGAGTTGCTCGGCGAGTTGCACAACGTCTACGTGCTCGAGCTGCCGCAGATGAAGCGTCCGGAAGACGTCGCTTTCTATCGCGAGGAGCTCGGCGAGCTGCAGGGCAAGGTCGAGGAGCTCACGGGCAATGCCATCACCGCCGAGAGCCTCCGAACCGCCATCAAGGAGGTCAACGACAAGCGCCGCGCGCTGCAGCGCATCGCCGCAACGCGCGCGCACTCGCCGGCGCCCATTAGCGGCAAGGATGCGTTGCTGGCTACGCAGGTGGCCTTCTACGACGACGTCCCGCGCTACACGCAGATGATGAACGCGCTGGCAGACGAGCTCGAGCAGAGGGTCGCTGACGGAGTAGGGGTTGCGCCTGCGGGGGCCAAGCGCATCCTGATCACCGGAACACCGATGGCGCTTCCCAACTGGAAGCTGCACGACATCATCGAGAAGTCCGGCGGCATCGTGGTTGGCGAAGAGATGTGCACGGGTTCGCGCTACTACGACGCGCTGGTTCCTGAGGACGGCGAGACGGTCGAGGAGATGCTCGAGGCCATCTCGGCCAAGTACATGGACATCAACTGCGCTTGCTTCACGCCCAATCAGGGCCGCATCGACGACATCCTGCGCATGGCGCGTGAGGTCAACGCCGACGGCATCATCGACTACGCGCTGAACTTCTGCACGCCATACCAGATGGAAGCGTTCAGTGTGGACAAGGCCGCCAAGGACGCAGGCGTGCCGCTGCTCAAGATCGACACTGACTACTCCGCCGAGGACATGGGTCAGCTCTCGACCCGTGTCGAGGCGTTCCTCGAGATGATCTAGCTTGCGCGTACTCGGTCTCGACATAGGCTCAAGGAGTGTCGATGCCGTTTGGTTGGCCGATGGCGGCGACATCGTTGACGCCGCCATCGCCGACTCCGGCTACGACCCGCCCGCGGCGGCGCGCACCTTCGTCGAGCGCGGGGGGCACGACATCGTGGTGGCCACCGGCTACGGTCGGCACGCGGCCCGCGAGGCGTACGGCTGCACCGCGATTACCGAGATCAAGGCGTACGCGCTTGGGGCCTCGGCAATCTTTCCGCAGGCTGCCGCCGTGCTCGACATCGGCGGTCAGGACACGAAGGTCATCGCGCTGACTGCGAACGGCCGTGTCGCCGACTTCGAGATGAACGACAAGTGCGCCGCCGGCACGGGCAAGTTCCTGGAGGTCATGGCGCGCGCTCTGGGCTACTCGCTCGAGGAGATGGCCGCTGCCTCGCTTGCCGCCGAGACGGGCCTGGCGATCACCTCGATGTGCACCGTCTTTGCCGAGAGCGAGGTCACCGGTCTGGTGCATCGGGGCGAAGATCGGCGGGAGATATCGCGCGGCCTGCACGAGTCGATCGCCAAGCGCACGCTCAGCTCGCTGGCTCGCGTCAGCGCGGCAGGTCCGCTGGTGTTCGCAGGCGGCGTCGCCAAGAACGCTGCGATGGTCGAGCTGATTCGCGCAGGCTTCAAGGGCGAGGTGCTGGTGCCCGAGGATGCGCAGACGGTTGGGGCTCTCGGCGCCGCGCTAAGCGCGCTGGCCGACATCGCGACTGACGCCACCGGCGCCTAGCGCACGGTGAGTCCTCAGCGCGGTCCGCTTACTCGCCGGCGTCGGTCAGGCCGAGGCTCTTCGCTCGGCGAAAGTGCTCCAAGCCGAACTCCATGGGAAGCGTCATGCCGCTGTGGTAGACCAGCCACGGATGCTTCGTGTCCAGCTTCGCGTTGTACATGGCCGTGTCGGCTTTGACCAGCAGCGATCGCGTGTCGTCCTCGGCGGCGTCGAAGAGTGCGATGCCGATGCTCGCGCCGATCATGAGCTTCTCCGTGCCGACGTTGATGTGCTCCATGATGCGGCTCACGAGGCGCTGCGAGATCGCCTCGACCTCCTCCTGCGAGCTGAGGCGAGGGAACAGCACGACGAACTCGTCCCCGCCGAGCCGCGCGACCGTGTCTTGCTCGCGGACGCCGTCGCGCAGCCGCCGCGCGACCTCGATCAAGACATCGTCACCGGCGGCGTGGCCGAAGCAGTCGTTGACCGGCTTGAAGCGGTCCAGGTCGATGTAGGCCAGAGCCAGCATGTCGCCGTAGCGGCGCGCATCTGCCATTGCTAGCGAGAGCCGGTCCTCGAGGTGGATGCGGTTGCTCAGCCCGGTCAGGCCATCGTGGTATGCGAGGTACTCCAGCGCCGCCCGGTTTTCCACGCGCGCCGAGATGTTGCGAATGACGGCGATCATCATCGGGCCCAGCGGCGTGTCGATTCGGCGCGTTCGTACCTCCGTGGGGAGCAAGTCGCCGTTACGCTTGCGTGCCTGGCTCTCGAAGGTCAGCAAGCCGTCGCTCAGGATGCGTTCGATTCGGCGCGGCGCGGTCTGTAGCTGCTCCGGGGCAATCCATGCGTAGGGAGGGAGGTGCATGAGATCTTCCGCGGAGTCGTAGCCCAGCAGCTGGGCCGCCTCTTCGTTCGCATAGACAACCGAGCCGTCGGGGCGATGAGCGATGATGGCGTCAGCGGCGGCATCCACGAGCGTGTAGAAGAAGCCGGCGCGCTCATCGGCGGTCAGCCGTGAGGCGATGTCCTCGGGCAGCATCGGACGTCGCGTCTCGAGCCCGAGGTGAGAGATCGGCGTTTCGTCTTCTTCCCTGCGCGGGGTGTCGTCTTGCTCGTTCATCATCGACAGCGTACTCCACCAGCGCCGCGCGAAGCACCCTACGAGGCGCGGACGTCGCGGCGCCTCTCACTCAGACGGCGGTCAGGAACTCTTCCCAGCCGGCCAGTCCCTGCATCTTGGCGCGATACATGGCGTGGTCTGCTCGGCAGATCAACTCGTCGTGGTGCTCGCCGGGACGGTAGGTCGCCAGTCCGACACTGACCGTCACGTTGACCGTGATGTCGCCGATCCGGATCGGCTTTGAGATACACTCGGCCAGCTCGCGGGCTTTGCGGCTGAGGTCGTTGCGGGAGCTGAGCCGAGGTATGAGCGCGATGAACTCGTCGCCGCCGACGCGCGCGACGGTGTCGCTCTCGCGCACGCAGCTGAGCAGCCGTTCGCCCACTATCCCCAAGACGTGGTCGCCCACGGCGTGGCCGTGCGTGTCGTTGACCGGCTTGAAGTCGTCCAGATCCATGTAGATGACGCCCACCGTGTCGCCATTCGCCTGAGCCGAAGTCAGCGCGGCCCGGATGCGGTCCTCAAGCATCGCGCGATTGCTCAAGCCAGTCAGCGAGTCGAAGAACGCGAGCCGTTGCATGGTCTCTTGGGCCGCGATGCGCGCCGAGGAGTCTCGGGACACGCTAACGCACAGATGCCCCCACGGCTCGACCTCGATGATGCGCGAGCTGATCTCGACGCAGACGATTCGGCCGACGTGGTCCACGCAGCGGCTCTCGAAGACGACGTCGCCGGTGATTTCGATCTGACTCATCAGCGAGCTGATCTGCTTGCGGTGATCGGGAAGCACCCAACTCCAGGGTGGCAACGCCATGAAGTCCGAGATGGTGTAGCCGAGCATCTCGGCGGCTCGCTGGTTCGCGTACACCATGTGGCCATCGAGCGTGTAGGCAAACATGCCGTCGCTGAGGTTGTCGAGCAGCAGCGACTTTAAAGTCAGTTCGTCGTTGCAGATGGCGAGTTCGAGCGCGTGTTCGTCGTGAGCAGTGTCGCTTGCGAGCTGAGCGTCCGTTCCCACATCCGCTTGGTAGCGGGATGTCACGCCGTCTCCGATCCTCGGGCGCGGGTTGGACTAGCTTAGTTCCCCTCCGCCGGTTGTATCGGGCTCGCGCAGTCGCGACCTGAGGGAAATCTTGGCTATTGTGCATAGAGGAACTGCCTGTCGTGATGAGCGGCGGCGGCGTAATGAGCTCGGCTATACTCGAACCCAGCGCTGTCGCCGACTCGCCCGGCTCTCCTGGGAGGACCTCATGCTCGATGCACGTCTCGTTCGCGAGAACCCCGACGCCGTGAGAATCGCGATGGCGAACCGTAACTCGCACTGGGACATCGATGCGTTCCTGCAGCTCGACGAGGAGCGCCGACGTCTTATCGGCGAGGTCGAGACGCTTCAAGCGCGTCGCAACGAGGACTCCAAAGCGATCGGTGCGCTGATGCAGTCCGGCCAGCGCGAGGAAGCTGAGGCCGCAAAGGAAGACGTGCGGCGCATCAACGACCGCATCACCGCGCTGGACGCGGAGCGCGAAGTGGTCGATGCCGACACCCGCGACCTGCTGCTGACGGCGCCCAACCCGCCGGATGTCAGCGTGCCGATCGGCGCCGACGAGAACGACAACGTCGAGGTTCGCCGATGGGGCGCGCCTCCCGAGTTCGACTTCGAGGCGATCCCGCATTGGGACCTGGGCCCGGCGTTGGGGATCCTGGACTTCGAGCGCGCCGTCAAACTCGCCGAGAGCCGCTTCGTGCTGCTCGGCGGCATGGGCGCCAAGCTCAACCGGGCGCTCATCAACTTCATGCTCGATACGCACGACACGGCCGGCTACAAGGAGTGGGCACCGCCGGTGCTCGCCAACGCCGAGACTCTGACCGGCACGGGCCAGCTGCCCAAGTTCGAGGACGACCTCTACAAGACGGGCGAGGGCCTCTACCTGATCCCGACCGCCGAGGTGCAACTCACCAACATCCACCGCGACGAGGTCCTCGAGGGCGACACGCTGCCGCGCAAGTACACGGCGCATACGCCGTGCTTTCGCGAGGAAGCCGGAAGCGCTGGCCGAGACACCCGCGGTATGATCCGCGTCCACCAGTTCGACAAAGTGGAACTCATCAAGATCGTCAAACCGGAAACCGGCTACGACGAACTGGAAAAAATGGTCGCCAACGCCGAGAAGGTTCTGCAATTGCTCGACCTGCATTATCGCGTGATCCTGCTGTGCACCGGCGACATGGGCTTTGGCAGCGCCAAGACCTACGACCTCGAAGTTTGGGCGCCGGGGCAGGGGAGCTATCTGGAAGTTTCGAGCTGCTC
>JARLGT010000079.1 GCA_031292615.1 Coriobacteriia bacterium
CCGTGCTGCTGGCCATCGCGGTCTTCCGGCCGTTCGACTTCATACACTCGGGGCCGCTGCTGTGGATCGACCGGCTGACAGTGGCGTTGGCGGTGCTCTCCGTGACGCTCTTCGTCGCGCGTTTCGTCGGCTGGATGATTCGCGCGTACCTGTCCAAGGACACGGTCGCGGCGCCAAACGGGTCGATCTTCGTCAATCTCGCCCGCATGCTGATCTGGGCTGTGGGCATCACGTTCATGCTCGGAGCCCTAGGTGTGCAAATCGGGCCGCTGGTGGCGTCGCTGGGTGTGGTCGGCCTGGCCGTATCGCTCGGCCTGCAGGACACGCTCGCGAACTTCTTCAGCGGCCTGCAGATCACAACATCGCGCCAGATTCAGCCCGGGCAGTACATCAAGCTCTCGACCGCCGAGGAGGGCACGGTGGTCGACGTGACGTGGCGCAACACCACGCTTCGGGCGCCGAGCAACGACCTCATCATCGTCCCCAACTCGGTCATCGCGCGCGCTCAGATCACCAACTTCACAGCCGACAGTGAGGAGCATGCGCTCACCGTCACCTTCAACGTGGCGTACGGAAGCGACTTGGAAGTGGTCAAGCGGATTGCCCTGGAGGTCGCCAACGAGGTCCTCGCCTCGTGCGCCGACGCGATCTCGGACGTCGAGCCCACGGTGCGCTTCCGCGGTTTTGGCGCCGATGGCGTCACCGTCGCGGTCACGCTGCGGGTCGTGCGCTATCAGGCGAGGGTGCCGATCGCAAGCGAGCTGGTGGAGCGACTCCACGAACGGCTGACTGCCGAGGGAGTCGCCTTCTCGGCCACCGAGACGCCAGCGCCCACTCCCCCGCCGCGCCCGCCTGCGCCGCCGGCTCCGCTGGGCATCAAGCTGCGCTAGCGTCGCACCTCGAGACGGCTAGCGGGCGCCCCAGAGCAACTCGTGCAGCGCCTGCATCGCGGCGACAGCGTTGCTGCCCCATTCGTCGAAGCCGAACGACCACTCCCAGGCGGCCTCGTCCATGCGGTTCTCGTCGAAGTACCTCGACCCCGCCGAGACCCCTGTGCAGGCGTCGTGCAGCCCCTGCGCGGCGGTGTCGGCCAAGTCAGCGAGCTCCTCGGTATCGATCTCGTCGTCGTCTTGCGCTGCCATGACCGAGGCTGCCAGGCGATGCGAGAGCGCCGAAATGGCCTGTTCGACCGCGCGTTCCTCGGCAAGTTCGCCTTCGAGGTCGACAGTGTCGTTCCAGAACTCATCGCCTCCCGCCGCGTCGTAGACATCGCCGGCGGAGGGCATCGTCACGCCCGCCGTGTACATGAACGTAAGCGCACGGCGCACGTCCTGTGCGTACTCGGCGTCTTCGCGCGTGCCGCCCACGAGTTCTTCGAGTCGCTTTGTCAGCGAGCGGAAGCCCGCCCAGTCGAAATCGGTTGCCATGGGGCGCTCCTAGTGACGGAAGTGGCGGTGGCCGGTGAAGACCATCGCCACGCCCAGCTCGTCGGCTTTCGCGATGCACTCTTCGTCGCGGATCGAGCCACCGGGCTGGATGAGCGCGGTCACGCCAGCCGCCGCGACGACTTCGAGGGTGTCGGGGAACGGCAAGAACGCGTCGCTGGCGGCCACCGCTCCGCGCGCCAACTCGCCGGCCTGCTCGACGGCGATAGCTGCCGAGTTCACGCGATTCATCTGCCCGGCGCCCACGCCCACGCTCACGAAGTCCTTCGCGAGCAAGATGGCGTTGCTCTTGACCGTCTTTGCGACCTTCCACGCGAAGAGCAGCTGCTCGAGCTCCTCGGGCGACGGCTGGCGCTTGGTTGGGACCGTGAACGTCGAAGGGTCTTCCTTGACGCTGTCGCTCTCTTGGATGAGCATGCCGCCCTCTACAGAGCGGCTATCGTAGTGGCCTCCCGTCGGGCGCGCGCCGCCTGTGCGCAGCACGCGCAGGTTGGGCTTGGCCGAGAGCAGCTCGAGGGCGGCCGGCTCGAAGTCGGGCGCGACGATGACCTCTACGAACTGCTTGTTCTCGCTGATGGCCTCGATCACCGAGGCCGGCACGATGCGGTTGAACGCCATCACGCCGCCGTAGGCGCTGACCGGGTCGGCGGCCTGCGCGCGGCGATATGCGGTGGTGATGTCGGCGTCGACGCACGTGCCGCACGGGTTGGTGTGCTTGACGATGACGCAGCACGGCTCGGCGAACTCGCGCGCGGCGGTCCAGCACGCGTCGGTGTCAAGGATGTTGTTGTAGCTGAGCTCCTTGCCCTGGAGCTGCTCGGCATTTGCCAGCGTGTGCTCCTTGGCGTCGGAGAAGCGGTAGAAAGCCGCGGCCTGCGCCGGATTCTCGCCGTAGCGCAGGTCTTGGGCTTTGAGCAGGCTGAAGCGGACCTCCTCGGGGAACTTCGTCGCCGAGTAGCCGCTCAGGTACTGCCAGATCTGGTTGTCGTAGTGGCTCGTGGTGTGGAAGACCTCGCTGGCCAAATCGCGGCGCATCTCCAGCGTGGTGCGGCCGCCAGCGTCGCGCATGACCGCGAGGACCGCATCGTAGTCGGCCGGACTCGTGACCACCGTGACGCTTGCGAAGTTCTTCGCGGCGCTGCGCAGCATACTTGGGCCGCCGATGTCGATGTTCTCGATAGCCTCGGCCTCAGTCACGCCGTCCTTGGCCACCGTGGCCTCGAACGCGTAGAGGTTGACGCACACCAGGTCGATCATGCCGATGCCGTGCTCCTCGGCGGCGGCCATGTGCGCCGGGACGTCTCGGCGAGCAAGAAGGCCGCCGTGTACGCGTGGGTGCAGCGTTTTGACGCGGCCGTCCATCATCTCTGGAAAGCCGGTCAGGTCGTCGATCGGCCGCACGGCGACACCGGCGTCGGCCAGCGCTTTGGCAGTCCCGCCGGTCGAGACGATCTCGACGCCGAACTCCTCGGAGAGTGCGCGGCAAAACTCGACCACGCCGGTCTTGTCGGTGACTGAAACGAGCGCGCGCTTGATGACGGGATCAGACATGCCGAGAACCTCCGGGATCGCAAAGGCGGGGACGCGGCTATTGTAGCGGAATCGACCCGCCGGTCAGCCGCGTCTCGCGCAACGGGCACGCAACAGCCGAGGCGGGCAGGCGGTTGCGGCTAGCTCCCCGCGTTGAGGTCGACTCCGAAGCTTTGCTCGGCGGTGTTGATGAAGGTGTCCTTGTCGCGAACGATCGCCTGAGGCGGGAGCTGCGGGCTGCGCGGCTTGGCGGCGTCGCCCACCAGCTTGACGGCGGTGCCGATCGCGAGAAACTCAATCAGGCCGCTGCCCAGCGAGTACACGTACGTCTTGATGCCCACGATGTCGTCGGCGTCCAACCCCTGCGCCTCGGCGGCCATGCGCGCCAGCGAGCGTTCGCGGGCCTCGTAGATGAGCGACGTGAGCTCGGGAATCTCGCCTTTCACGAAGTTCTTGGCCCATGCGGTGATGCCACCGGACAGGCCCAGCGAGTACACGCTCGTGCCAATGACGAGCTTCATCGGCACGTAGCCGGCCGCGGCCATGTTCCACATCTCCTCGCAGGTCATGTCGCTCGTGACCACCTCAGGGAGCGTAACCTGCCCGCTCGAATGGGCGTCTCGGCAGACCTCGGAGTGCGAGGCGGTGCCCAACATCAGCATCTCTTGGACGCTGGCGCTTCCGAACGGCAGGATTGTCGTCCGGATGCCCACGACGGCGTTGGCGCCAACGGTCTGCGCCTCGGCGATGATGCGCGACAGCGCGTGGTGCCGCGTCTGATAGAAGATGTCGGTGTACTCGGCGATCTCCCCACGCCCGAGCGTTTTCAGGCCACCCATGATCGCGTTGCCGACGCCGATCGAGTACGCCACATTGCCGAAGACGAACTGCAACGGCATGTAGCCGCAGTCCATCTGGCAGTAGAGCTCCTGGCCGTCGGAGGACGACGTGAAGCTCACACCCTCCTGCTCGACGTGCACCGTCGAGCCGATCGAGAGGAACTCGATGTTGCCGGGGTGAAAGACCAGCTCACTCGTGACGCCGGTCGCACCGTTGCCGCCATGTCCGGCGATCTCACCCTGCAGGCGCTTCAGCGACATCGCACGGCCCTCAGCGATCATCGACGTGAAGTCGGCGACCTCGCCGCCCACCATACCCGAGAACCCCGCCCGCAATCCGCCGAGCAGTCCCATCGAGAAGACGCTGTTGCCGATGACCAGGTTGCCGGGTTCCATGGCGAGCAGCTTGAGGCAGTAGATCTCGTTGCCGGAAAGGCCGGTGAGTCGCATGGCGAGGCTCCTTGCCGCTAGGCTGACTTGAGGTCAGGCTACCCGATGTAGCGGGGCGGCGAAACGCGGGGAAGCACTAGCCCGCCCACACGTCGCCGAAGAGTTGTGCGACGCTCGCGAACATCTCGCCGCCTCGTCCGCTCACCGGAGCGGCGCCACCGAAAGCGTTCGTGAGAAATGCCTCGTCGGCAGCCTCGAAGCGCTCCCAGGTCATTGGCTCGACGCGGACATCGAACTCGACCGCACGGGCATGCGCGCGCACGAACGCCACGGAAACGCTGGGGATTGCAGGCGGCGCGGGCGGTGTGTACGCGACGCCGTGCTCGACGATCCAGAGCGCGGAGGTCGAGCCGTCGATGACCCAGCCGTCGGGCGCGACAAGAATCGCCTGGTGTGCTCCGAGCGACCTGGCTCGGCGGTGGGCTTCGTCCCACCAGGAGCGGTCGGCGGGCTTGGCGGCCAGCGCTGGTATCGGCGGCCAGCCGGCCGCGTCGACGCGCGCGACTAGCAAACCGTTGGGGACGTCGAGCGAGCTAAGCCGCTGCGCCGTGTGGACGGTCACGGCGCCATCTGGCGCGACCGTGAGCGTGAGGCGCGCGCGCCGTGTGGGCGCATCGGCCCAGCGTGCCGCCGCTTCTGCGATGCGCTCATCGGCGAGCGCGAGCGCAGCCGGAGCCACGCCACCGCCAGCAAGCCGCGCGCGATGCCACGGCCAAAGCGGTACTCGGCCGCCTACGGCCCGGCAGGTCTCCTTCAGTGCGACTTCGGGAGCGCTCACGCCTGTGGCGAGATCTTCACCTTGCGGCCAACGATTTCGAGCCGGCCGTCGGCGATCAGCCCGAGTGCTTGCGGTAGGACTCGATGCTCGACTTCGTGAATCTTGGCTTCGAGCGTGACCACGGTGTCTTCCTCGGCGATGGCGATGGGCTCCTGCATGATGATGGGGCCCTCGTCGAAGTTTTCGTTGGCGAAGTGGACGGTCACGCCGGTCACCTTCACGCCGTAGTTGAATGCGTCCTTGATTCCGTTGGCACCGGGGAAGCTCGGCAGAAGCGCGGGATGCAGGTTGACGACGCGGTTGGGAAAGAAGTCGAGCACTTCCTTGCCCAGCAGGCGCATGTACCCAGCCATCACGACGTAGTCGCACAGGTGGTCGCGCAGGATGTTGCGCAGCGCGATGTTGTACTCGCGGGTCGACTGGTAGGCGCCGCGGTCGACCCACATGCCGTCGATGCCGTGCTCCTTGGCGCGGACAAGGCCGCGCGCGCCGTCGTGGTCGCTGATGACCACGGCGACCTCGGCGTTGAGGCTCTGGTCGTTGCACGCGTCGATGATCGCCTGCAGGTTGGTCCCAGAGCCAGAGATGAGTACGCCGAGCAGAATCCTGTTGCGGATCATCGGTAGACCACCCTCCCCTCACCGGCCACAATCTCGCCGATCTCGTAGACTGTCTCCCCCGCCTCGCGCAGCAGCGCTGCCGCCTTGGGCGCCTCGGCGGCGTCCAAGATCAGCGCGAAGCCGATTCCCATGTTGAAGGTCTTGAGTGCCTCATCTGCCGGCAGCCCCGCGGCCTCGACCGCGAGCTCGACGGTGCGCGGCACTCGCCATGATGCCGGAACCAATGCCGCATCGACGCTGGACGGCAGCGCGCGATCGAGGTTCTCGGTGATGCCGCCTCCAGTGATGTGCGACATCGCCTTGACGTGCACCCCCGCGCGCAGAACGCGCAGGATCGAGCTGACGTAGATGCGCGTTGGAGTGAGCAGCGTCTCGCCAAGTGACTTGCCACCCAAGTCGACACGCGGCAAGGTCAGCGAGTCTTCGTGGCCGTCGACGAGGACGCGGCGTACGAGTGAGAAGCCGTTGGAGTGCAGTCCGCTCGATGCGATGCCCAGAATGACGTCACCGGGCACCACTGAGCTGCTGTCGGGCATCTCGGCGCGGTCAACAATACCGACGCAGAAGCCGGACAGGTCGTAGTCGTCGTCGGAAATGACGCCGCGGTGCTCGGCCATCTCGCCGCCCACCAGCGAGCAGCCTGCCTGGCGGCATCCCTCGGCGATGCCGGCGACAATGGAGGCCATGCGTGCCGACTCCAGCTTGCCCACGGCGACGTAGTCGAGGAAGAAGAGCGGCTCGGCGCCTGAGACCAGGATGTCGTTGACGCACATCGCCACCAGATCGATGCCGATCGTGCTGTGGTCGTCGAGCAACTGCGCGAGAAGCAGCTTAGTGCCTACCCCGTCCGTGCCGCTCACGAGCACCGGGTTGGCCATGTCCTTAGCGGCCGCGATAGAGAACAGTCCGCCGAACCCGCCGATGTCGCCGATCACCTCGCGTCGGTACGTCGAGCGAACGGAGTCGCGGATCGCATCGATGGCGCGAGCGCCCTCAGCGGTATCCACGCCCGCGTCGCGGTAGGTGATGGGCTGGCGAGTCGTGTCGTCGTCCGTCACAGGTCCCCCTAGTTCGATTGCAGCGCGCCGAGCGAAGCCCCCGCTTTTCGAGCATCCTCGTTCGGAATCCACGCATCGCCCAACTTGCCGGCATTCTTCCTGATCGGCAGGCTCCGGACCCACTTGTCCGACAGCCTGGTCAACTCAAGCATACGCTCGTAGTCCGTCTCCTCGACCTTGGACTTCTTGGCCTTGGAGCTATCGGTCATGTTGACCGCCGTACCATCGTCAAAGCCGATTCCCGGCATGAACAATACCCTGTCGTTGACGAACGAGCCGCCCGGCAGATAGGCATTGAGCGGATAGAGCCCGTTTGACTGCACGAAGACGCTGCGCCCCATGTGCGGCACTTGCGTCAGGTCGATACCCAGTAGGTCCGCGACCGTGGGCATGATGTCGACCTGTCCCGTTGTCGTCTGTACCAGCTGGGGCGTTGTCTGCCCCGGCAGATGGATGATGAGCGGAATGCGCTGGCGGTCCGCCGGACCGTAGGCCCTGCCGAGCAGCGCCTGTGCAGCATCGGCATCGGTGCCGCTGAGCGTGTTGTCCAGCATCGATGTGTGGTCGCCGTAGAAGATGACGATCGACTTGTCCCAGATCTTGGCCTTCTTCAGCGACTTGATGAACTTCCCGATCGCGTAGTCGCTGTAGCTCTCGGCCGAGATGTAGTCGCCGAGCAGCGACCCCTTGTACTCGGACGGCGTCCTGACCGGCCTGCGCGACTGCGGGACGAAGTCGAACGGGGTGTGCGCGGAGAGCGTGATGAACTGCGAGTAGAAGGGCGTCCCGCTGGCATCATCTGCCTTGAGCACGTCAATGCCCTTGCGGAACAGCACCTCGTCGGAGGGGCCCATGCCCATGATGTCGGTGTAGTGGAAGAAGGCGGCATCGTAGTAGTGACTGAAACCGAGCGAGGCGTAGAGCTCCTTGCGGTTCCAATAGCCCACCTTGTTGGGGTGCAACGTGAACGTGTCGTACCCCAAAGCGCCGATCAGACGCGGAAGCGCTGGCACCTTGTACTGCGGGTAGGCGACCGCCGCAGCCTGACTGCGCGGCGCGTAGAGCGAGCTGTTCACGATGAACTCGGCGTCGGCCGTGTTGCCCAGGCCCGTCTCGGAGTAGGTGTTGGGGAAGTACCAGCTCTGCCCGATCAGCTTGTCGAGGTTCGGCGTGATCTCCTGGCCGTCGATCTTGTTCTGCATCACCATCGTGTTCAGCGCTTCGACCTGCACGATGATCACGTTCTTGCCCTTGTACGCGCCAGGTGAGAACGTCGCAATGCGCGAGCCCTCCAGCGAACCGCGAATGCGCTCGATGCGCGCCTCGGCCTTTCCGCCCGGAGTCAACGTTACCGTGGCGACCGTGGAGGTCGCGCTCGTCGTGGCCGCAGCGGATGCGCGCTCGCCAGGTGCCACGACATCGTTTGACTCGCTGTCGTCGGCGGTGTCCGCGGCGCGCGGGATGAAGACGACAGCCTGCGCCACGCTCAGACCTCGAGCCTTGGCGATTGCGACACCGTCTACGTAGCTCGGGACGGCCAGCGCCGAGCCCAGCTGACCGGCCAGCACGACGGTCGCGACGGCGGTCACGATGATCGTGGCCAGGCTGCGACGCGTGGGCTGCGCGACGGTGCGGCGACGGCTGCGGTACTGCGGCGTGTCGGCGAGCTCGGCGAGGAGTTGGCGCTGGCGCTTGGCTCGGCGTTGGAGGAAGAAGACCCAGACGGCGAGAATCGGGATGTCGACAAAGAACAGCGCGTAGACGGGTTTGATCAGCTGGCCGATCGCATCGCTGACCGAACCGAGCTGACCAGCCATGGCCATCATGTGCGGGTCGAAGAGCGTCGCATAGAAGTGCACGTACACCGTCATCGCAAAGAGCAGAACGCTGAGTAACGAGTAGACAACCAAATCGAGCCAGTACCAGCGCCGAGGCGGAATCACGTCGACTAGCCCCATCACGAGGATGACGAACGCGACCTCGAACACGACGCCGATCGGGTTCCAAGCATCGAGAGCAAAACCGCGCATCAGCCACGTCTTGACGACCATCAGGACGACGAGCACCACAAAGAAGACCGGCGGCTTACCGGCCACCGGCCGCGAACTCGTCTGTCCCCCTGGCGATCTCTCAGCACGCGCTCTAACGCGCGTCACAGTGGAGTCCTCGGGAGGTGGAGTGAGGGACGCCGGCTCGTGGCTTCCCATGTCGTCCGTCATCTAGGCCCGGGTTCCTTGCTCTCGAAGTAACAAGCGGCAACAAGTATAGCCGCCTCGCAACACCGCTGCGCTACGGCAGCACAGCGTTAGCCGTGCCATGTGCGTCGGGGCGGATCGGAAGGCTCTTGACCCACGCATCGGAAAGCAACGAGAGGCGCTGGGCAAGCTCAAGGCCCCGCTGCTCGGTCTCGGTAGGCGCAACCTTCTGCGCGGTGGCGACGCTGACTGCTGAGCCGTCTTCGAAGGACAGGCCCGGCATGAAGAGCACGCTGTCGTTGATGAACGATCCCGCAGGCAGGTAGGCGCGCGTCGGGATGAACGAGGGCGCGTCGACAAACACGCTTCGACCAACGTGCGGCGTGTCGGAGGTGTCCATGCCCACCAGGTCAGCGATCGTAGGCATGATGTCGACCTGCCCGTCGGGCTTGGTCGACGTGTGGCCCTCGGTCTGACCCGGCAGATGGATGATGAGCGGGATGCGCTGGTGGTCGATGGCGGAGTACGGACGACCCAGAATCTGATCGGCGATCGCCGAGTCCCCCTTGTTCACGCCGCCGTCCAGGATCGCCGAGTGATCGCCGTAGATGACCACGATCGAGTCGTCCCACATTCCGCTCTTCTTCAGCGCTGCGAAGAACTCACCCATCGCCATGTCGGTGTAGCTGATCGAGCCGATGTACTTGCCGGAGAGTGTCTTCTCGTCACTTGCCGAGAGCCGCAGAGGGCGACGATCCATGGGGATGGCAATGAACGGCGTGTGCGAGGACTCGGTGACGATGTGCGCGTAGAACGGTACAGAGCTGGCCTCCTCGGACTTGAGGATGTTCATGCCCATGCTGAAGAGGATCTGGTCCGAGGCATGCCACATCTTGTCGCGGTTCATGAAGTAGCTGCGGTCCCAGTAGCGCCGAAAGCCCAGCGCCGGGTACAGCTCGATGCGGTTCCAGAACCGGACGTCGTTCTGATGGAAGGTGATGGCGTCGTAGCCGTACGCGCGTAGCAGCCTCGGCAGACCGGGCAGCACCCGGTTCGAGTACTCGACGGACGCCGCGCCGTTGACCGGCGCCAAGAGCCCTGTATCGGCAGTGAACTCAGCATCGACGGTGTTACCCGCCGACGTCTCGGAGAACGTGTTGGGGAAGTACCAGCTCTGCGTGACCAGCTTGTTGAGGTTGGGCGAGATCATCTTGCCGTGGTAGCTGCTGTTGATCACGAGGTCTTGAAGCGCCTCGACCTGAATCACGATGACGTTCTTGCCCTTGTACTGCCCCGTCTTGATGTCCCCGATCCGCGCACCGATGTCGCCGTGGCGTATCGCATCGATCTGCTCTTGTAGCGCGCGGCCGGGCGAAACGTTCTTCGGATGCTCGATGGCTGTGACGGTCGCTGCTGCGGGGTCTGGCATTGCGAGCCGCACGAGACTGCCGATCTGGTAGACGCCGAACCCGCGCGCCCTGGCGACGGCGGCGCTGTCGACATCTGCCGAGAGCCCCAAGACGAAGCCGATCTGGACGCTTACCACGATCACTGCCAGAACCGTCGTGGCGAGCACCAGCCAACTACGCTTGCGCGGCGGCGTCTGGTTGCTGACTCGCACCGTGAGCGCCCAGCCAACGAGAACCGGGATGTCGAGGAGATAAAGCAGGTAGATGGGCTTGAGCAGCGACTCGATGCTTGCGCTCACGTCGGTGGCTTGGCCCACGACACTGAGCAGCGCAGGGCTGAAGATCTGTCCCATGTAGGACGCGTAGATCACGTTGGCGAGCATCACGACGGACAGCACCGAGTAGGCGATCAGGTCGAGCGTGTAGCTGCGACGATGCCAGATCACGTCGACCACTCCCAAGACCGCGAGCACTGCCGCGCTCTCGAGCACGACCGCCATAGGGAGGCTAGCCGCGCCGAGACCCAGCGCACGGCTCATCGCGGCCTTGAGAATCGCCAGCACAACGAGCACGACGAAGAACCAGTCGCGCGAGGGCTTGGCGGGCTCGGCATCGGCTGGGTTGGCGGCATCGGCTGGGTCGCCCGAACGGCTGACGTCCTCGGCGGCACAGAGGTCCGCCGGGCTAGCGGGCGTGGCGTCTGGCGCAGAAACGTCGCTGGGCGCGTCCGCTTGCAGCGGCCGCGCTGAGTCTTCGTCCGACATGTTAGCCGCAGCTCTCTAGCGCGAGCTTGCCAGCCTTGACAGCCTCGGGGATCTCGATGGGGTACTCGCCGTCAAAGCACGCAAGGCAGAAGCTCTCGGCTGGCGCCCCCGTCGCGGCAACCATCGCGGGCAGCGAAAGGTAGGCAAGCGAGTCGGCGCCGATATGCTCGCGAATCTCCTCGATCGACTTGGTTGCGCCGATGAGCTGCTCTTGGGTGTCAGTGTCGATGCCGTAGAAGCACGGCCATTGGACCGGCGGCGAGGTGATACGCATGTGGACCTCAGCGGCGCCGGTCTCGCGCAGGAGCGCCACGAGCTTCTTGGTGGTGTTGCCGCGCACAATCGAGTCGTCGACCACGATCAGCCGCTTGCCCTTGATCGCGTGCTTGAGCGGGTTGAGCTTGAGCTTGATTCCCTGCTGGCGAATCGTCTGGCTCGGCGAGATGAAGGTGCGGCCCACATAGCGGTTCTTGGCCAGGCCTTCGCCGTACGGCACGCCGCTGGCCTGCGCGAAGCCGACGGCGGCCGGGATGCCCGAGTCCGGCACGCCCATGACCATGTCGGCCTCGACCGGCGCTTCAAGCGCGAGCGCGGCACCCATGTTGCGGCGCGCTTCGTAGAGGCTACAGTCGGCCATCTCGGAGTCGGGGCGGGCGAAGTAGACGAACTCGAACATGCACAGCGATGGCTTCTCGGCGGGCACGGCCTGCTCGGCTTCGACACCGGCATCGCTGATCTTGAGCATCTCGCCGGGCGCGACGTCGCGCACGAACTCGGCGCCAACGATGTCCAGGGCGCATGTCTCGGAGGCGACGACCCATCCGCGATCGTCGAGCTTGCCGAGGACCAGCGGGCGCACTCCATGAGGGTCGCGGAAGGCGTAGACGGCATTTTCGGTGGTGAGAACTACCGCGTAGGCGCCCTTGATGAGCTTCATCGTCTCGCGAATACCCTCGCGGATGTGGCTGGTCTTCTGCGTGAAGTAGCCCACCAGCGTGGTCATGACCTCGGAGTCCGTGGTCGAGCGGAAGCGGATGCCCTGCACTTTGAGTGCGTCGCGCAGCACCGTCGTGTTGACGAGGTTGCCGTTGTGGGCAAGCGCGATGACCTGATGTCCGATCGCCGAGAGATGCGGCTGTGCGTTCTCCCAGCTCGTGGACGATCCGGTGGTGGAGTAGCGAGTATGGCCGATGGCGACATCGCCTGTCAGCGAGTCAAGGTCGCTCTCCTTAAAGACGCGCGACACCAGACCGAGGTTCTTGGTAACGGTGACCGTGTCGCCGTCGCCTACTGCGATGCCCGCCGACTCCTGGCCGCGGTGCTGGAGCGCGTGCAGACCAAAGTAGGTCAGTCGCGCAACGTCCTCTCCCGGAGCGTAAACGGCAAAGACGCCGCAAGCTTCTTCGGGGTGGTCGGGACGGTCGTCGAAGAGTGCAGCGTCGGAGAGATCGGGAATCATGCGGCGGGCGCCTCACAAGCAATCCGAGGGTCGCGAACGCGGGTAGTCTAGCACGATTCGCGCCGTTACGAGCTGGCCCCTCGGTTACTCGACGCCCCGGACTGACGCGGCAGCGCTGCGGCGCCCCACTGAGCGTCGGCGCCGTTGCGCAGGATGTCGCCCAGCTCGCCCGAGGAGACCGGCCGACTGAAAAGGTAGCCCTGAATGACGTAGCAGTTACGCGCGCGCAGGAAGTCGAGCTGGCTTTGCGTCTCCACGCCCTCGGCAACGATGTCGAGATCCAGCTCGTGGCACAGTTCGATAAGCATCGTGGCGATCGCGGCGCTCTGAGCATCGACGTCGACGTCGCGCATGAAGTCCTGCGCGATCTTGAGCGTCTGCACGGGGAACCGCTGCAGGTAGCTCATCGACGAGTAACCCGTACCGAAGTCGTCGATGGCCACGCGAACGCCCATGTTGCGCAGCAGATTCAGGATGGCAAGTATCTGCTCGACGTTGTACATCGCGACGGTCTCGGTGATCTCCAGCTCGAGCATACGGGCATCCAGACCCGTGCTCTCAAGTGCCCGCGCGACGTTCTCGACGATGTTGCGCTGCACAAACTCGCGCGCTGAGAGGTTGACTGCGACCCGGCCGAAGTCGAGACCCTCTGCCTGCCAGATTTGGGCCTGCTCGCACGCGCACTTCAACACCCAGTGCCCGATCTCGCCCATGAAACCGGCCTGCTCAGCGAGCTCGATGAAATCGCTGGGGGTTAGCAACCCGCGAGTCGGGTGATTCCAGCGAAGGAGCGCCTCGACACCGACGAAGCTACCATCGCGCACATCGACCTGCGGCTGGTAGTAAAGCTCGAACTCGTCGCGCTCGAGCGCTTGGCGCATGGCGGCCTCGAGCTCGAGGCGGCCGGCCGCAGACTCGCTCATCTCCGGCTCGTATAGGCGATAGACGTTGTGACCCCACTCCTTGGCCCGATACATTGCGGCGTCGGCGTTGCGGATCAGGTCGACGTCGCGCTCGCCGTCGTGCGGGAACGTCGAGATGCCTATGCTCGCGCTGACCCTGAGCTGGTGACCTTCAACCTCGATCGAATCGCTGATGGACTCCAAGATGCGGTCGGCGAGCGTGGCGGCGTCTTCTCGGGAGGCGACTCGAGCAATGATCGTGAACTCATCGCCGCCTTGGCGCGCAACGGTGTCCTCTTCGCGCATCACGCCTCGTATCTGGTGGCTGACCGCCTTGAGCACGCCGTCGCCTACACCGTGTCCCAGCGTGTCGTTGATCGCCTTGAAGTCATCCAAGTCGACGAATACCACGGCCACGATCTCGTTGCGGCGACGGGCCTGCGCAAGCGCGGTTGCGAGGCGATCGCGCAGGAGGGCGCGGTTGGGCAGGTCGGTGAGCGGATCGTAGTACGCCATGCGCTGAATCGTCTCCTGCGCGCGAACGCGATCGGAGATGTCGCGCACGATGCACTGCACGGCATGCTCCCCCTCGAACGTCATCGGGCTGACCGACAGCTCGACGTCGATCAACTCCCCGTTCGCACGACGCAACTTGACGTGAATCGGCTTGCCGAGCACACCGGATTCCACCGCGCCGAGCAGCTCCTCGGGCGTGTAGCCCGAGCTGTTCGGCTCGATGAGGATGGCAACGGGTAGACCGAGCGCCTCGGCCGGCTTCGCGAAACCCATGAGCTTGGCGCCGGGAGTGTTCAGGAAGGCGATGCGACCTCCACGATGCACGAGCACCATGTCCGGCGAAGACTCGACGAGTTCGCGATAGCGGTTCTCGGACTCGGAGAGAGCGTCGGCGGTGCGCTGGCGCTCGATGATCTCTGCCTCAAGAGCGTCGTTGGTCTGCGTGAGGTCGGCGGTGCGCACTTCGACGAGCTCCTCGAGCTCCTCATGGCTTCGCCGCAGCGCCTCTTGCGCCATCCGAACCGTGGTGACGTCTCGGGTCGACTCGACGACCGAATCGACCTTGTCGTCGCAGTCCAGCACGGGGTAGAAGACTTGCTCGAGGAAGCGGCGCTGACCGTCGACGGTGTCGACAACTGTGCGCTCGGCGACTTCGCCGGTCTGAAAGACCTGCTCGGCGGGACAGCCGTCGCACGGCACTGGGCAGTTGAACAGGCTCTCATGGCACACGGTTCCGACCATGTCAGTGGTGGAGCCGGTGAACGTCTCGATGACCTGCGGGTTGGAGTAGGTCACTCGGAAGCTCGGATCGACGCTGACGATCGCTTCCGGGCTGCGCTCGTACATCTGCACGACACGCGCCTGCTCGTGCGCGAGGCGCTGCTCGGTGCGAAGGCCGCGAGTGAATCCCATCTGGATGATCAACGTTGCGATGAGCACAACGACGATGGCGGTCAAACGCACGACTAGGTGCGCCTCGTCGGGTGCAAACAGGTTCACGAAGTACGGCGTGCCGGCGATGACGCTGTCGCTGTAGGCCAGAAGGAGCCAGACGCCTATCGACGTGACGATGCCGCCGAGCGCTAGCAGTGCTACCTGATCCGAGACCGAGATTCCGAGCCTGCGCCGTATCGACGACATGAAACCCCCCTGAGTTCGTGCCACAGGGGTTGTATCGGCCTGCCAAAGGTCTGCCTTGACTCCAAAAGTCAGCTTAGAGCTACCGGAATGAGTTCGCGCGGCTGGCTGCTAGCCCTCGTGCAGCTCGTCACTCGACACCGCGCCCGCGACGAGTGCCGCCAGCGCCGGCTCGAAGGCGTCGCGCAGCTCGTCGACGGAAAGGTCGAGCTTGCTCTCGATCGTGAGTCGATCCCCACCCACCGTGCCCAGTACCGAGTACGGGACGCCGTGGTCGAGCAGCGAGTCGAGGAGCTCCTCGGCGTTGTCCTCGACCACCGTGATCACGATGCGGCTCTGCGTCTCGCCGAACAGCGATGCCGCCGGCTGCAGGTCGTCTTCGAGGTGGACGTCGGCGCCGATGCCGCCGGCCATGCAGCTCTCGGCAAGCGTGACCGCGATGCCGCCCTCCGAGCAGTCGTGCGCGCTCTTCACGAGGTCGGCACGGATGGCGTCGCGCCCGGCTGCCTGCACGGCGCGCTCGAGCTCGACATCGAGCCCAGGCGGGCGGCCGGACACCAGACCGTGCTCGACCTTCAGGTACTCGCTGCCCCCGAGCTCGGCGAGCGACTCGCCAACGAGCACGATCACGTCGCCCTCGTCGACGAAGGCGGCCTTTGCGTGCTTGTTGATGTCGTCGAGGAGGCCGACGAGGCCAACCGTGGGCGTCGGGTAGATGGGCGAGCCGAAGCTCTCGTTGTAGAAGCTCACGTTGCCGCTGATGACCGGCACGCCGAAGAACTTGCAGGCGTCGGACAGGCCGCGAATGGCCTCGTAGAAGGTCCAGAACACCTCGGGCTTCTCGGGGCTGCCGAAGTTCAGACAGTCGGTGATCGCCGCCGGATCGCCGCCGGAGGCGCTGACGTTGCGAGCGGCCTCGGCAAACGCGATCTGCGCGCCGACGTACGGGTCGAGGTAGCAGTAGCGGCCGTTGCAGTCGCTGCTCATCGCGATACCGCGACCGGCATCTCCGATGCGCAGTACCGCTGCATCGCTGCCCGGTAGCACCACGGTGTTGAGGATGACCTGATGGTCGTACTGCTCCCAGATCCAGCGGCGCGAGCAGATGTTGGGGCTCGCGAGCAGGCCGAGCAGTACCTCGCCCAGCTGCGTCGGGTCGCTCGGCAGGTCCAGCGTCATCGGGTCGAAGGCCTGAACCTCGTCCAGGTAGGCCGGGCGGGTCATGGCGGGGTCGTAGATAGGCGCCTCGTTGGCGAGCGTGGCGGCTGGCATGTCGGCGACGATGCTCTCCCCATCGCGGACTATGAAGCGGCCCGTATCGGTGACGGCGCCAATGACCGTCGAGCGCAGCCCCCACTTGGTGCAGATCGCCTGAGCGGCGTCGAGCTTCTCGGGCTCGACCACGCCGACCATGCGCTCTTGGGACTCGCTCACCATGAACTCGAACGGCAGCATGGCCTCTTCGCGCGCCGGAATCCTCTGGACGTCGACGTCCACGCCCATGCCGGCGCGGTCGGCCATCTCGGAGATGCAGCTCGTCAGTCCCGCAGCTCCGCAATCGCCGAGGCCCACCAGCAGCTTCTCGTCGAGCAGCTCGAGGCACGCCTCGATCAGCAGCTTCTCCTCGAACGGGTCGCCCACCTGCACGGCCGGGCGCTTGTCCTCGGCGCGCTCGTCGAACTCTTGGCTCGCGAGCACGCTTGCACCGCCGATGCCGTCTCGGCCGGTGGTCGAGCCGATGAGCAGCACCACGTTGCCCGGGCCGCTCGCTGTGGCGCGCGTGAGGTTTTCCTCGCGCATGAGGCCGAGTGAGAACGCGTTGATGAGGCAGTTGCCCTCGTAGGCTTCGTCGAAGTAGACCTCGCCGCCGACGGTCGGGACGCCAAGGCAGTTGCCGTACCCGCCGATACCCGCCACCGAGCCCTCGAACAGGTAGCGCTGGCGCGGCTTGTCGAGCGTGCCGAAGCGCAGGGAGTTCAACGAGGCGATGGGGCGAGCGCCCATCGTGAAGATGTCGCGGATGATGCCGCCCACACCGGTCGCCGCGCCTTGGTACGGCTCGATGGCGCTGGGGTGGTTGTGCGACTCCATCTTGAAGGCGACGGCCCAGCCATCGCCCACGCTGATGACGCCAGCGTTTTCGCCCGGGCCCTGCAGCACATGCGGTCCGTCGTTGGGAAACATGCGTAGCGCCTTGCGCGAGTGCTTATAGCTGCAGTGCTCGC
>JARLGT010000080.1 GCA_031292615.1 Coriobacteriia bacterium
AGTCTGCGATGAGGATCTCGCCGCCCCAGATGTGGCCGTCCTCGCCGTAGCCGGTGCCGTCAAACGCCACACCGACAACCTTCTCGGCGATGCCGTGCTCGGCTGTGACGCTGACGATGTGGGCGTGATGGTGCTGCACGCCCACCTTGGGGATCGGTAGAGACAGCGCCCACTTGCTCGAGAGGTACTCGGGGTGCAGGTCGTAGGCGACGATCTCGGGCTCGATCCGGAAGAGCTTCTCGTAGAGTTTGACGGTACACTCGAAGCTGGCGAGCGTTTCGGCGTTCTCCATGTCGCCGATGTGCTGGCTGACGAACGCGTAGTTGCCGGTCAGGAGCGTGAAGGTGTTCTTCTGCTCGGGGCCTGCGGCGAGGATGTCCGTGTCGGTCTCGAATGGCAACGTGATCGGGAACGGCGCGTAACCGCGGCTGCGACGGACCAGCTCGGTGCGGCCGTCGACCACGCGCACGACGGAGTCGTCGTAGCGCGACAGGATCGCGCGGTCGTGCAGCAGGAAGGCGTCGGCGATGGTGGCCAGGCGCGTCAGTGCCTCGGCGTTGTCGGTCGCGATGGGCTCGTCCGAGAGGTTGCCGCTGGTCATCACCAGCGGACGGCCGCCCACCTCGGCGAGTAGCAGGTGGTGGAGCGGCGTGTACGGCAGCATGACGCCGAGCTCGGCGAGGTTGTCTGCGATGGCCGGCGCCAGCCCGTCGTTGGGCCGGCGGCGTAGCAGCACGATCGGGCGCACCACACCGGCCAGCAGCGCGGCTTCCTCCGGGCCAACGTGCGCGATGCGGTCGGCGGCCGTCAGGTCGGGCACCATGACTGCGAGCGGCTTGCCCCAGCGGCGCTTGCGTTCGCGCAGGTGGGCGACCGCCTCGGCGTTGGTTGCGTCGCACGCGAGGTGGAAGCCGCCGAGACCCTTGATTGCGAGAATGCGACCGGCTTTGAGCAGCGCGGCGGCACGGGCGACGATCGCGTCGCTGCGTGAGGCTTCGGCATCACGATCGCGGTGCGGGCGGGGCGAGGCTTCGCACTCGGGCGCCCAAACCCACGCGCTATCCATCTCGTCGCTTTCGTCGGCCAACAGGGGCAGCTCGACATCTGGGGACGGCATCAGGTACAACCGCGGTCCACAGATGAAGCAGGCGTCGGGCTGAGCGTGAAAGCGGCGATCGCGCGGATCACCGTACTCCTCGGCACACTGGGGGCACATGGGGAAGTCGCGCATCGAGGTCATCGGGCGGTCGTAGGGCACGTCGCCGATGATCGTGAAGCGAGGGCCGCAGTTGGTGCAGTTGATGAACGGGTAGCGGTAACGCCGGTCGCCGGGCGTGAAGAGCTCGGCGAGGCACTCAGGGCACGTGGCGATGTCGGGGGAGACGAGCGTCATCGCGCCTTCCTCGGCGCGCGACTCGCGGATCTCGAAGCCGCGGAAACCCTCGGGCTCGACCTCCTCGGCGACTACGCGCTCGACCACTGCCATGGTGGGAGCGAGGTAGCGAATCTCGTCAGGGAAGGCGTCGACAGCGGCGTCGTCACCCTCGACGAGGGCATAAACGCCGTCGCTGGCGTTGAGAACCCAGCCGGACAGACCGCGCTCGAGCGCGAGGTTGTACACGAAGGGGCGAAAGCCGACGCCTTGCACGATGCCGGTCACGTGCAGCGAGAGCGCCTTCACGAGCGGACGTCGCCGTCTCGGCGGTGACGCTGGCCGGCCACGAACCGGTTGTTGATGCGCACGAAGAGCTTGTAGGCCTGATCGAGCAGCACGAGCGCCTCTTTCGCGCTCGCTTCGCCTAGCTCCTCGCGCGCGCCCTCGAACGCCGCGTCGTGGATGAAGGCGTTGCGCTCGCTGCGAAGGGCGCGCCATCGCCGGGGGAACTCGGGGAGGCCGGCCTCGGCGGCAGCATCTTCGAACTGGACGCCGGTCAGCGTGGGGAACAGCTTGCCGAGGCGCTGGCCGACGGAACGTAGCGTGTCGAGCACGGCAGCTCGGAGCTTCACGCTGGCACCCTCGGCGGCCATGATTCGCGCAAGCATGTCCTCGAGCAACGACTCGAGGAAGGTGGCGGCCAGGATGACGACGACCTCGGACTCGCCATCAACATCGTAGCGACGGATGCGCGCGTCGACGCGCCTGAGGCGGTCGGGCGGGAAGAGGCGCCGAGCCCCGGTTACCGAGCCACACGCGGGGCACTTCATCTTGACGTCGGCGAACGCCGGATCGTGCGACAGGAAGCCGCACGTGGCGCACTCCCAGTAGACGGGTCCGTCTTGGTCGCTCGGCGCTTGGCCGTGCGCGTGTGGGTTCTCCGATGGCATGCGCTGATTGTAGCGCGACCGCCGCGAACCGCCCGACGTCACAGCGTCTTGAGGTAGGCGATGATGGCCGCGGACTGCGCGGCAGTGAGCTGGTAGTGCGGCATCATCGGGCGCAAGGCGTTGCCACCGGCCTGGCCGGTCGTTACGGCTGTGACGAACTGCGCCTCGCTCGTCAGCGGGAAGCGCGGCGCGTGCGATGAACTCGCCGAGCCCGTCAGGACGCTCCAACGGATGTCGGGCCCGACCATGCCCGTCGCGTCGTTGCCGTGGCAGCGTGCGCACGGCCCGCCCGCACCAGACGTCACCGGAAGCGCGGAGCCATCCGCGGCGTTCCCGGTCGAGAAGATCTGCTGGCCGAGCTGTGCTGCGGATCCGGCGGACCCGCTCGTAGACGACGGCGCGTTTGTGGTGGTCGACTGGGGGGCGGTCGACTGCGACGAGCAGCCAACGACGGTGATCGCGAGTACGAGTAGGAGCACAAAGGTGGCAGCGCGCGTGGTGGTCATCGCGAACTCTCCTGGGTCAGGGAACAGGCAACTCAGATGGTTCCCCTCGGGCAAAGTATTCGAATCGGGCGAACGGCGAGCCACCGCGCGTTCCAGCGAGGCGTAGCGGCCGAGGCGCCGCCGGGGTCTCAAGCGTCCTGGTGCCCGTGCACGTGGGTGTGGGCACGGGCGTTTGGCGTGGCGGTCGCCGGGCCCCGCCGAGCCACCAGCGCGTCGTCAAGGGGAGAGCCGGGCGTGTGCGATTCGATCTGGGTCGTTCGGTGCCGCTTGGCGTGCGCTACACCCCGCCGACTCCAGCCGCGAGCTAGACCAGCTCGACCGTCGTCTCGGTGCCGCTCGAGTTGCCCTCGAGGTCGGCGATTGCCGCGTCGAGCCGGCCACGCGCATCGGCGAGAAGCACGCCGGCCTGTGCCAGCGCGGTGCTGACCTCGGCACGCTTGCCGTGATCGGCGAGGTGGTGGAGCTGCTCGAGCCACTGCTGAACGACGGCGATCGCGTCGTCGGACTGCCCGATGGCCAGCTTCAACTGGCCTACATTGACGCCTGTCTCACACATCGAGATCTCCTTCTCTTGCTTGCCGGTAGCACGAGTCTGCCGATAGTAGCACGCCCGGTCCTTCCGCAGAAGTCCGGGCGCGCATCAAATCCATGCGAAAAGCGGGCCTAGCCGACCCAGGCCGACAACTCCTCGACGAGCTTCTTCTTAGGCATTGCGCCAACGATCTTCTTGGCAACCTGGCCGTCAACGAACACCAACAGCGTCGGGATCGAAAGGATGTCGTGTTTGGTGGCGACTGCCGGATTCTCGTCGACGTTGAGCTTGCCGACGGTGATGCCTTCGTACTCCTCGGCGAGTTCCTTGAGGACCGGCTCCATCATGCGGCACGGTCCGCACCACGGCGCCCAAAAGTCGAGCACGAACGGCTTGGAGCTCGAGGTTACTGTCGCCTCGAAGTTCGCGTCCGTGACCTGCGTCAGATCTGCCATGCGACGTTCTCCCTTCGGATGCCGGGCTCTAGAGCGAGCACTCGGTGTTCTCGTCAAGATACCTCAGAGCCTCAAAAGCCGCCGAGGCCCCCTTTGAAGCCGCGGTGATTACCTGCTTGAGCTCGGAGTCGGTCACGTCGCCGGCGGCGAACAGACCCGACACGTTCGTGCGTCCGTCGTGATCGATTCGGACGTAGCCCGCGGGCGAGAGGTCCACAAGCCCCTGAACGAGCTCGTTGACCGGGTGTACGCCCACGAAGATGAAGACGCCGTCGAGGGCCAGGTACTCCTCGGGCTCGCCCTTGGTGGACTCGAGCCGCACGCCGGCTACCTTGCCGTCGCCGCCTACAATCTCGACCGGGACGCGCGAGAGGTGCTCCTCGATCTTGGGGTTGACCTGGCAGCGCTCGCGAATGCACTTCGTGGCGCGGAACTCGTCCCGGCGATGGATCAAGTGGACCTTGGCCGCGAACTTGGTCAGGAACATCGCCTCTTCGACTGCTGCGTCGCCACCGCCGATCACTGCGACCGTCTTCTCCTTGTACAGCGCGCCGTCGCACGTCGCGCACCACGAGACACCGCGGCCCGTGAACTCGGCCTCGCCCGGGATGCCCAGCTTTCGCGGCACCGCTCCCGTCGCCACGATCACGACGTCGGCCTCGAACTGCTCGTCTTCGCAGTCAAGCAGGAAGTGCCCGCTGTCGAGCTTGGAGATCGACTCGATGGGCGAGAACGTGCGGATGATGGCGCCATGCTCCTCGGCTTGCTTGGTCATCAGGTCGCCGAGTTCGGCTCCGTTGATCCCGCCCGGAAAGCCGGGGTAGTTCTCGACCCAGTCGGTCGTGATGATCTGGCCGCCGGGAATGCCGCGCTCGAAGACAACGGTGTTTGCTCGGCCACGCGCCGCGTAGAGCGCCGCGGCGAGACCTCCGGGTCCGCCGCCGATGATTGCGATCTGGATGTGCTCTCGGGTCACCTGAGTCTCCTACGGAGCGACTGTCGAGGTGGTATCGATCTTGATACCCGTAGCCGCGGCCTGCTTCTGGATAGCATCCAGATCGGCCGCTGCGGTCGTGTAGATCTGCTGCTGCGACGGGTTGTTTTGAACGAGCTTCTGGACCTTCTTGAACTGATTCGCCGCGCCCTTCAGGTCCTGGCGGTTGCCCTGCCAGTAGAAGATCCCCAGGTTGAAGTTGGCGCTGACGTTGTTGGGGTCCTGCTGCAAAACGGTGGCGACTTCTTGGACCGCGCGGTCTGCCTGTCCGGTATAGAAGAGCAAAGCCGCATAGTCCGAGCGCGCGTTGAGATCGGCCGGTGCCAAGTGCAGGTACTGCTCGTAGTACGGCAGTCCCTGCTGGCCATAGACGATTGCCGTCGCAGCATCGCCCTGATTCTGCGCTTGCCGATTTTGATCGAAGAAGAAGTTGCCCATGCCCAGCAGAGACTGCGTGTCGTTGGGGTTCCTCTGCAGCGTGGTCAAGTACGTCAGGGCCTGTTGCTGTGATTGAGTGAGAAGCGTCCTGAACTCGGGAGGGATCGTAGTGCTGCTGGTGCGCACCGCGCCGGGTCCCCAGACGACGAGCACGATGACGCCGCCAAACACCGCGAGCGCCACGGCCAAGATCGAGAGCGGCACTCGATAGCGCTGGAATGGCCGGATGATGAACCGCCGAGCGAACCCGCCCTCGGTCCCGTCGCCGTGACGCTGTACCTGAATGCCGAGGGTCTGGGCCTTGAGGAGCATGTTGAGGTCGTTGGTGACCAGCGTGACCTCGGCGTCCTCGCCGTAGTTGTCGAGCAGCTGGAACACGGTTGCGAGGATGCGGTCGTCGGCGTTTCGTGTCTGCAAGCCGTTGGGCAGCGGGCCCTCGGACTCGAACGGCGCGACCCGAAGGGTGCCCCCGTCGGGCAGCTCGACGCCGTCGATCAGGGAGCCCTCCTCGGACAGGTCGAAGAGGATTCGGCTCACCTCGCGACCACGGAACCGTAGGTCTGGGTCGACGCGGGCGGTCTTGAGCTTGTCCAACTCGCCCAGGACCGTCTCGGGCAGCACTACATCGCAACGAGGGAACGACAGCAACACGTTGGGGTCGGCGAGCAACACGTTGGTGTCGAGCACCACAACTTTGGTCATAGGTACTGCGCCTTTCGGGCGTCGAGTCCGAACGGGAAGCCGAGGGTAACCCCGGCCAGATCATCGAAGCGCTTCGGTCGCCTGGTACTTGACTACAATCGGCGTCGTCAACGCCTGTCGGAAGGGTACCCCGTGCGACATTGCAACGTACGGGCCGATCACCCAAGTCCCCTGGACGTCTTCCTCGGTCCAGAGTGTCACGCCACTCGGATCGCTTGCGAACTGTGTGACGCGGATGCCTTGCGTCGTGGCCAAGGCGCCGATCTGTGCGCCGAGCTGAGCCTGAGTCTCCTTGGGGGCCCCAAGCACGGCCGAATCTAACACCTGCCCCGTAGATCTGTGAAGATCGATCACCGCTTGGGCGTAGCGTCCGCCGTCGTTGAGGATCAGTGCGACGACTGCCAGCCAGAAGATGATGATCAGCACGCGCTTCACGGGGTGTCCGGTCCTTCCGAACGATCAGGATCCGCCTCAGTGTAGCGCGCGTCCTGATCGGCGGCATCCGAGATCGGTCGGGTGCGCGTCTGCGCGACGTCGGGCGACTTCCGCACTCGCAAGACGATCCAGATCAACATGCCGCCCAAGATGACGACGATGCCGCCGATCAGCGCAAGTCTGTCGAGGTAGGAGCGACGGACGTCGATCGTCTTCTTGGTCACGATCACGTTGCCCGCCATGACCTGAACGGTGAGCTTGCCGTAGAGTGCCGAGCCCATGTCGATGGGGATCTCCACGAACGTCTCGCGCGGTGCGAGCTTCGTGGGGATGAGGCGCTGGCCCACGACACGCACACCGCCGCCGGTCTTGCACAGCAGCACGACGGAGAGCGTCTGCTTCGAGCCGTTCTGGATGTTGACCGGGATGTTACCGGTGGAGTTGGCGAGCGTAACGGCTTCGGCGGTCATCTTGATCTGGCTGAACAGGCTGTTGGCGCTATCAACCGCCGCGCCGGCGAAGGCAAGCCCGCTTCCGGCCTGCTTCCATGTGGCTGCCGGGTCCGACCACGTGCTGGACTCGGCGAGTAGCGAGTTGGTCTGCGCGACGGTTGCCTGATCGTCGTTGGGGCCGAGCACCGCCAGAAGGCCAGTGGCGTCGGCGCGCGCCTTGCGCACGCGGGCCCAGAAGCCGACCGGGGCGTTCTTGGTGACCGTCGGCGAGAAGTCGACTGGACGGGCACCCTTGGGGGCGTGCACGGACTCACCCAGCGCCAGGCGGGTCCAAGGCGTCGTCTCCACGGTTGTGAGCGCCAATCCGACGGTTGCCGTCGCGTCCTTTACCGTGTCATCCAGGTCGATACGCACCACGAGTGGCTGGTTCGCCGAGGGCGTGCCAAGCCGTCCGAACGTGTGAGCCAGAGTCGCGGAGGCGTCGGCAGCCTCGAGTCCTCGGCTGGCCTGTGCGTCGACCACGAGCGCCGTCAGCTGCGCACCGCCGACCGGGTACGCACCGCTGGCAACGGGCCGCTTGCCGATCCGAGTCAGTTCGGAGTCGGTGACTGCGTAGGTGACGCCACGCGTCTCGACGGCGCTTTGCATCGGGGCGGGGACGGTCCCGCCGGCAGGCACGGTGCCTACTGACGGCGTCGTCTGGATGCTCGAGAAGCACGCCGAGAGCCCCGCGTCGTACTGAACTGCGGCGTCGGCGTTCATACGGTTGATGGACAGGTCGCCGAGGTTCGGGTCGACGTAGCCCATGGTCACGAGCTCGAGGCGTCCGGTACCGATCGCCTGCTGCAGATGCGCGAGCGTCGAGCCGTACGCGAGCGGAACCGGGTCGCTCGCGGGAACCACCGTGCCGCTGGCAAGCCGGTAGCCGTCGCTTGCGATGCGACGCCACTCCTCAAGGGTCACTGGTGCGATAGCGAGCGTCACTCGCGCGGATGTGTCGCCGGCGACCATTGTCGCGATGCGGTCGATCTGCTCGCGTGCCAACGTGGCCACGGCGGGGTCGATCCCGAAGTTGCCCGAAGGGTCGCCCATCGGACGGGCGTGAACTTTGGCGACGACCACGACCGTGATGGGCGGCTTAGCGGAGTCGTAGATGCGGACCGGGACGACGACCTGAGTGGTGATGTCACTGCCGTTGATGTTCGCCTGGATCGAGAAGGTCGCTGGGTAGACGCCTGCCTCGAGTCCCAGCCCTGTGAGCGGCCGTGAGAACGAGAACGTCTGGGTGCCCTCGACGGCAGTGTCGAGGTACTGGGTGCGCTGGTAGACGAGTTTCCCGCTGGCTCGGTGCACTTGCAGTCTCGCGCGGACAGAGGAGGCGGCCTGCGGGAAGCGAATGACTCCAGTGAAGCCCATTGTTCCAGCAAGCGGAATCGCCGCGGCACTTTGCTCGAGCGAGATCGCGAGTCCCGGGATCGGGGCTGGGGCGCTCGGCGCGGCCGAGGCGGCCCCAGCAAGCGCTCCGAGCGCCAACAGCACCAGCGCGGCCGCCACATTTCGGGCGGTGCGACTGCGAGAAGCGCTGCGGGCCAAGGCCATAGGTGTGCTCCGGACTTCGGGGAACATCGCAGGTTGCGGCGACAAGGTACGTGTACCGACCACTGCCATAGGGCAGAAATGATTATCGCATGAAGCCTTCGAAAGGACTCACGACCGCCATGTCGCAAGCAAGCACCAAGCCTCCCATTCCAGATGTGCTCCCGCTTATTCCGCTGCGGGATCTAATCGTCTTTCCCGACCTCGTCGTCCCGCTGTTCGTGGGGCGCGAGCGCTCGATCAAGGCGCTCGAAGAAGCCATGCGCGAGCACCATCTGGTCGCGCTGTCCACGCAGCGCATCGCCGAGACGCAGGATCCGGGTCCGGCGGATCTGCACGATATCGGCTGCGTCGCTTCGATCATGCAGGAGCTCAAGCTGCCCGACGGGACCGCCAAGGCGCTCGTCGAGGGGCAGCAGCGCTTCCGCATCGTCGAGTTTGTGCAGACCGAGCCGTTCTTTCTCGTTCGCGTGGAGTTGATCGAGGAGGAGAGCGACACTACCGTCGAGACTCAGGCGCTGATGCGCGCGCTGGTCAGCGACTTCGAGCACGCCGCCGAGCTCGGCAAGCCGATTCCGCAGGAGGTCATCGTCGCTGCCTCGGCAATCGCCGAGCCCGGGCGCCTGGCCGACTTCGTCGCGTTCCACCTGAACATGAAGGTGGAGGAGAAGCAGGAGGTTCTCGACGCACTGGTGCCGCACGAACGTCTCGAGAAGGCCTCCGGCTTCCTCAAGAAGGAGCTCGAGATACTCGAGCTGGGCAGCAAGATCCAGAATCGCGTCAAGGAGCAGATGACCAAGACTCAGCGCGAGTACTTCTTGCGCGAGCAGCTCAAAGCCATCCAACAGGAGCTGGGCCAATACGACGAGGTCCAGGCCGAGATCGACGAGTACACCGAGCAGA
>JARLGT010000081.1 GCA_031292615.1 Coriobacteriia bacterium
CGCACCACGTCGCGCAAGATGCTGGGCAAGAAGGTCGCGGTCGAGAAGCTGCTTCAGCTCGAAGAAGCCAAGCTCGACGCCGACGAGCCCACGCACTGCAAGGACGCCCGAAACTGCAATCTGCCTGACTGCCCCGCCTATCACGCCGAAGACCTCCGCTGCTGGCTCATGTCGGGCACGCTGTGCGGAGCCGATCACCACCCCGGCACGTTCGCCGAGAAGCGCGACGCCTGCCTGGAGTGCGACTTCCACACGGACCACGCCGACATGTTCGACGCGCTGGATGGCGTCGAGCCCGCCGAGGTCGAGCTGAAGTACGACGAGGACGAGCTGGTGGTCAAGGTAGGCGTCAGCGCCGTGGTGGACTCGGCGGGGGACTACATCGGCCGGGTCATCGCGCTTCGCGACATCACCGCCGAGCGCGAGATCGCCGACATGAAGAACGAGTTCGTCTCGACGGTCAGCCACGAGCTGCGCACGCCGCTGACCTCGATCAAGGGCTACGTCGACCTGATCTTGGACGGCAGCGCCGGCGAGATCAACGAGGTCCAGCAGGAGTTCCTGGGCATCGTGAAGGAGAACTCGGACAGGCTCGTCGAGCTCATCAACGAGATGCTCGACATCTCGCGCATCGAGTCAGGCCGCGTGCACCTGCGCGTCGAGCCCATGGGAATCGCCGAGTCAATCGAAGGCTCGGTCGACACCTTCCGAGCCGTACTCGCGCAGACCGGCCGTAGCATTGAGATCCACATCCCGGCACACCTGCCGCCGGTCATTGCCGACCGCGACCGGGTGGGCCAGGTGATGATCAACCTGCTCAGCAACGCGCTGAAGTACTCCCCCGGCGGCGGGCGCGTCGACGTCACCGCGAGCCACAACGGCGACTTCGTGACGGTTGCCGTCACGGACCAAGGTCTGGGCATCGGCAAGGAGGACCTCAAGCGGCTGTTCACCAAGTTCTACCGCGTCGACTCGGCGATGACGCGCGAGATCGGCGGAACGGGGCTGGGCCTGTCCATCTGCAAGAACATCATCGAGCTGCTCGGCGGCGAGATCACCGTCAAGAGCAAGCTCGGAAGCGGCTCGACGTTCTCGTTCACGCTGCCGGTAGCCACGGACGACATGGTGCGCACCCCCTCGCTTGCCGGCCCCAACGAGGTCAGCGGCACGGTGCTGGTTGTCGACCGCGACCCGTACGTGGCCGACCTCATCGAGACGTACCTGGTTAAGCGAGGCTACAGCGTCGTCAAGGCGCATACCGCCGACGAGGCGATGGCCACGGCCATCAAGATCAAGCCGGGTGCTATCACGCTCGACGTCATCCTCGAAGGCACCGACGGCTTCGACCTGCTGCACCGCCTGAAGGAGGAGCCCACCACCACCGGAATTCCGGTCGTGGTGCTCTCGATCGTGTGCGACGAAGGCCGCAGTTGCCGTCTCGGCGCGGCGAACTACCTCGAGAAGCCGATCGATCACGGCCGGCTGCTCGACATGATCGATCAGCTCGTGGGCAGCAAGGACTCGCCGGTGGCGCTCGTAGTCGACGACGACCGCGACGTGGTCAAGTTCCTCTCGGAGACGCTACGCAAGAAGGGCTTCGCGGTTGTCGGCGCGTACGATGGCGCCGAGGCGATCGCGTCGCTGGAGTCCGGCCAGATACCCGACATCATCGTGACCGACCTGGTCATGCCCAAGGTCGACGGTTACGACCTCATTCAGACGGTGAAGACCACGGAGAAGTGGGCCGACATCCCCATCGTCCTGATGACGGCGCACCGTATCGACCCGACGCGCATCGACATCCTCGATCTGACCACGTACCACCTCAGCAAGCCGCTTACGCCCGAGGCCATCGCCGAAGAAGTGGGCGCGATCCTCGAGCGCAAAGGCGTGATGGGGGGGACGCAGTGAAGCGCATCCTCGCCGTCGACGACGAGCCGCACATCCTTAAGCTCGTTGCGTTCTCGCTGAAGGCGGGCGGATACGAGGTGCTCGAGGCCACCGATGGGCTCTCGGCGATCACGGTCGCACAGGCCGAGCAGCCGGATCTCGTGCTGATGGACGTCATGATGCCGGCTCTCGACGGGTACGAGGCGTGCCGGCGCCTGAAGGCCGATCCGGCCACCGCCGACATCCCGGTGATCATGCTTACCGCGAAGACCCAGGCCTCCGAGCAGAAGATCGGCGCGAACGCCGGCGCCGCGCACTACATCACCAAGCCGTTCACGCCAAAGGACCTCGTCGCACAGGTGCGCGAGTTTCTGGGCGAGTAGGAATAGACAAGGGAAGGACAGGGCCGATGGCAGCAAAGATCCTGGTCGTCGACGACGAACCCTCGATTGTGAAGCTGGTTACAGCGTCGCTAGCGAGTGGTGGGTACGAGATCTTTCAGGCGTTCGACGGGCAAGAGGCGATCGTTCAGGCCAAGCTGCACAAGCCTGACTTGATCCTTCTGGACGTCATGATGCCGAGGATGGACGGGACCGAGGCGCGCAAGCGTCTGCTGACCGATCCGGAGACCAAGAACATCCCGGTCATCCACCTCACCGCCGTGGGCGACTTCGACAAGCAGCGCGAGGCGCTTGCCGATGGCGCGACGGACTACATCGTCAAGCCGTTTGCGCCCAAGGAGCTCGCCGCCGCTGTGGCCGCGATGCTCGACCCCAAGCAGCGCGCCGCCCTGGCCAAGGAGCGCGCTCACAAGTCCGCGCAGCTGCGCGCGATCACCGAGATCATGCACCGCGACCACAAGTAGCAGCGCGGCCGAGAACGAGAGCAACGAGAAGGGGCGCCCGATAGGGGCGCCCCTCTTGTGTCGCGGGTGTAGTGGATGCTAGCGGGCTACGGGGGAGGGTTGCCGTCAATCGTGATGTCGACCGAGTCGCCGGGCTTGACCTTCACGCCGGCGAGGGGGTTCTGGAGGTAGACCCTGTTCGAAGGTACGTAGTTCGGGTCCGTCGTAGTGTCGCCCTTCGGGGTGTAGGTGACGCTGCCGAGTTGGAGGTTCTTGTTGCTCAGCGCAGTCTTCGCTGCCGAGAGCGTCAAATTTGTCAGGTCGATCATCGAGAACGCCGACGACCCCTTCGAGATAACGAGCTTGATGGTCTTGCTCGACGGATACGAGCCGCCGCCCGACGGATCTTGCGAGATGACGTTGCCCGAGTCGACGGTGTCGCTGAAGGCTGTGGAGGTCGAGTACTTGAAGCCAGCCTTCGTGATCGCGGCCTCGGCGTCGCTTCTCGACATGCTGGTGACGTCGGGGACGGTGCCCATCTGCTGACCCTTGGACGTGATGTAGGTGACCTGCGTGCCCCTGGGCTGCTTGGTGAGTGCCGCCGGTGTCTGCGAGAGCACCTGGCCGAGAGGCGCCTTGGCGTCGAACTGCGAACCGCCGGAGACTGGGACAAGACCTGCGGCCGCGAGCTTGGCGCTCGCGTCGGAGTCCTGCAGTCCGACGACATTGGGGACTTGGACGGGCGCCGGACCTTGGCTGATCACGAAGCCGACGCTCGTTCCCTTGGGCACCACGGTGCCTGCGACCGGGCTCTGAGAGATGATCTTGCCCTGGGGGACGGTGTCGCTGTAGGCCTGGGTCGGCGTCGTTGTCGCAACCAGACCGTGCGTCTGCAGCGCGAGCGTGGCCTCACTCTGGGTCATGAGAGTGATGTCGGTGACCGCGACGGTCGACGGAGCGAACACGCCGGCCGCCCACGCCACGCCGAAACCCGCGACGATCAGTGCGAGCACAACGAGCAGCCACGGCCACATCGGACGCTTCTTGGGTGCGGCCTGACGGCTCGCGGCGCGCGTCGGTCCGCCGACGGTGGGCATCACCGAGGTCTGGCTCGCATCGGCGCCCGCGGCCATTGCTGCGCCGGCCGCCGCGGCGCCAGCGATCTCGACGCCGGTGGGAACGCGGCCCTGTGCGACGGCCTGCAGGTCTCGGCGCATCTCGTCGGCTGACGGGTAGCGCAGCGCGGGATTCTTCTGCATCGCCTTGACGATGATGGCTTCAAGCGCCGGGTCGACGTCGGGGCGCACGGCCCTGGGCGGCTTGGGCTGCTCGTTGACCTGCTTGAGAGCGACGGCCACCGGAGTGTCGGCATCGAACGGCAGTTGGCCCGTGGAGGCCTCGTAGAGCACGATTCCCAGCGAGTACAGGTCGCTCGTGGCGTGCAGCTCCTTGCCCTGCGCCTGCTCGGGCGAGACGTAGTGCGCCGTGCCGAGCACCGAGCCGGTCTGCGTCATGGTGGAGTTCCCGGCGCGAGCGATGCCGAAGTCCATGACCTTCACCGAGCCATCGGGCTGCACCATGATGTTGTGCGGCTTGATGTCGCGGTGAATGATGTCGTAGCCGTGGGCCACGCTGAGCGCTGCGCAGACCTGCGCGCCGATATCGGCAACCTTCGCCGAGGCCAGCGAGCCTTTCTGCTGGATGATCGACTTCAGGTCGCTTCCGCGGACGTACTCCATGACCATGTAGTACGTGTCGCCGTCGGCGCCCCAGTCGTACATGTTGACGATGTTGGGGGAGACCAGATTGGCGGCCGCTTGGGCCTCCTGGCGGAAGCGCGCAGCGAACGACGGGTCGGACGCGTAGCGCGGATGCATCACCTTTACGGCGACGGTCCGGCCCAGCACCTCGTCGACTGCCTTGTAGACGTCGGCCATGCCACCGGTGCCGATCTTCTCGATCACACGGTACCTACGGCCGAATACCAGTTCTTCCACTTCGTCTCCTGCGCTTTTCACCTGCGGGAATGATTCCCGGCTGCCTGCATTCTAGCCTGTGAGCGGCAGACTCCGCAGCCGCCCACCAGCCGATCAGAGCTGACTCGTTACTCTCGCAGCTCAATCGGGCGCCACAACTTGTCGTCCATCACTTGCTCTTCTGAGCCGCAAGCGCGGCTTCAAGCACCGGCTTGGCGGCTGGCGCGGCTACCTTTCCTCCCACGCCTCCGCCCTCGATCATGATCGCCATAGCCACCGTGGGGTTCTCGGCGGGGGCGAAGGCGATGAACCACGCGTTGGTGGGAATACCCTTGCCCACCTCGGCGGTTCCGGTCTTGCCGGCCACAGCAACGCCATGGATCTGCGCCGCGGAGCCGGAACCGTTCGAGACGACCTGCTGCATGACTCCGCTGACTTGAGCGGCCGTGGCCGGGTCCGTCGCGGTGGTGAAGCTGCGAGGGTTGGTGGTTGCCATCACGGCGCCGTTGCTGTCGCGCACGCTTTGCACGACGTAGGGCGACATGACGATGCCGCGATCGGCGATGCCCGCTGCGACCAGCGCCATCTGCATGACGGTGGCCTGCGGGCCAGCGGGGCTGGTGTGCTCGCCGACCGGCTGGCCCACGCCTGCCCACGCCGTCTCCCACGTGGTCATCTGCGCGGGGTCGGGCATGAGCGAGGTGCGCACGGGCAGGTCGTAGGGAGTCTTGAGCGTGAAGCCGAACGCCTTGGACTGCTGCACTAGAGCGGGCGCGCCCATCTTGACGGCGAGTTGAGCGAACACGGTGTTGACCGAGTGCTGCGTGGCCTCGGCGAGCGTGATGTCGCCGTACGCGCCCGACTCGTAGTTGGTCACCGGCGCGTTGCCGATGATCAGTGACGCCGGGCCGGGAAACGTGGTCTGCGTCGTGGCCACCCCGGTCCCGATCGCGCCGGTGAGCGTGACCACCTTAAACGTCGAGCCCGGCGGGTAGAGCGCCGAGCGCGCGCGGTCGATCAGCGGCGCGTTGGCACCAGCCTTGTGCAGCGAGGCCCAGTCGGCGTCGAGCGTGTTGGGGTTGTAGGTGGGGGTGGCCGCCGAGGCCAGCACGGCGCCCGTGCGCGGATCGAGCACGACGACCGCGCCCGTGCGACCAGCGAGTGCCGCAGCCGCGACCTTCTGCACCTTGGTGTTGAGCGTCAGCACGACGTCGTCGCCCGCAACCTGCCTGCCCGCCGCCGCATCGATCACGTCGCTCCAGTTGGAGAAGGCGCGCTGGCCGCCCACGAGCACGTCGTTCTCGGCGGATTCGATGCCGGCTCGGCCGTAGCGCGGGCTGAAGTAGCCGATCGTGTGCGCGGCCAGATCGCCCTGCGGATAGACGCGCTTGTACACGCCGGAGCTGGTGGCCTTGGACTGCGCCAGTATCTTGCCGTCCGCCGAGACGATCGAGCCGCGCGGGCGGCGCGCCTCGGCGGCGAGGTTTCGCGTGTTGTAGACGTTGTTCTGCAGCGAGCGGGCGTCGACCACCTGCAGCCACGTCAGGTTGACCACCAGCGCCGAGAGCAGCACGGCGATCACGGTCATCACTCGCGTCAGGCGCTTGCCCAGGGCGAGCCTGCCCAACACGCCGAGGTCGGTCGAGGTCATCTGCATCTCGGTCTCGGTGCCGGTTCCTTCGTCACCGCAGCGCAGCAGCAGTGCGAGCGCGATGAACGTCGAGAGCAGCGACGAGCCGCCGTAGCTGATGAAGGGGAGCGTGACGCCGGTCAGAGGAATCAGCCGAGTCACACCGCCGATAATCACGAACGCCTGCAGCGAGATGCTCGCGACCAAGCCCGCCGCCGTGAACGCAGCCATATCGGTCTTGGCGCGCGACGCCGTGGCCAGCCCGCGGATGGCGAAGACGACGAAGCACAGCACGATCGCGGCCGCGCCCAACAGCCCCATCTCTTCACCGATGGCCGAGAAGATGAAGTCGGTCGAGACAAACGGGATGCGCGTGGGCATGCCGGCGCCCAAGCCCACTCCGGTCATGCCTCCGGCGGCGAATGCGAACAGCGACTGGACGAGCTGGTAGCCCGTGCCCGCTGCGTCGGCGAAGGGGTGCAGCCAGATGTCGACTCGCACGCGCACATGGCCAAACGCGTAGTAGGCGCCCACGGCGCTTGCGCAGAACAGCAGCAGCCCGCCGACTACGTAGACCGGTCGACCGGTGGCCGTGTAGAGCATCGTCAGGAAGATCGCGAAGATGATCAGCGAGCTGCCGAGGTCCTTCTCGGCGACGAGGACCATCATCGAGACGGCCCACATCAGCAGCAGCGGGCCGAGCGTGCGCGGCTCGGGCATCGCTACGCCCAGCACTCGGCGGGTGGAGATCGACAGCATCTCGCGGTTCTCGGCGAGGTAGGCGCCGAGAAACAGGACGATGAGAATCTTGGCGAGCTCGCCAGGTTGCAAGGAGAGCGGCCCGAGATGCAGCCACAGGCGCGAGCCGTTGATCTCGCGGCCGATACCGGGCAGTGCCGGTAGCAGCAGCAGGACGATACCGGCAAGGCCCAGCGTGTACTTGTAGCGCGAGAGGCGCTCGAGCGAAGGCACCAAGATGAGTGTGGCCACCAGCGCGCCCACCCCGACGAACAGCCACGTGACCTGGCTCGCCGCGAGCTTGGCATCGAGCCGCGTCACTACGCCGAGCCCCACACCCGCCAGTACGAAGGTGACCGGCAGCAGGCCCGGGTCGGCGTTAGGGGCGAAGCGGCGCACCGCCAGATGTGCGAGCAGGAGCGCGAGCAGCAGCGCAGCCGGCACGAGCAGCGACTCGAGCGCGAACGCGCCCGTCTGGTGCGCGGCAACCAGCGCGAAGATCAGCAGCACCGGCGGCGTGGCCGCGAGCAGGAGCAGCAACTCTGTTGTCCGGCGCGACCTCATCATGGCGTGGTGGGGGTCGTGGCGGGCGTCGTCGAAGTCGCGCCGACCGTGGCCGACGTGGGCGCCGACGGTGCCGGGGCAGTACTGCTCGCCTGCTGTGAGCTATAGAGCCGCTCCATCTTGCTCAGGTCGGCAAGCGGGAACTCGACGCCGGCTTTGAGCTTGGCCTGGGCATCGGTGGGAAGCGCGCTGAAGTGGATGCCCGTGTCGCCGAGCGCCCAGGTGAGCTGGATGCCGGCGAACGAGCCGGGCACTCCTTGGTAGGCGTTGACCGAGTCGCCCTGCACGGTGAAGTAGGCACGCGAGCGCGCATACGTGTAGGCGCCGTAGCTCGCGCCACCTACGGCGAGTGCGAAGAGCAGCACCCAGCCGATGATGGCGAGCCAGCCGCGTCCGCTACGAGCGCCGGTCGCGTCGACCAGCGATCCGCGCCGAGAGCTGCCGGTGCCCTCGATGTCGATCACGATGACGCTGATATTGTCGTGGCCGCCAGCCTCGTTCGCGGTGTCGATTAGCATGCGCGCGGCCACGTCGGGCGTGCGGTACTGCTCGAGGATCTCGCAGATCAGGCCGTCCTCAAGCATCGTTGTCAGGCCGTCGCTGCACAGAAGCAGCCGGTCGCCGGGCGAAGCGTCGACCTCGTAGGTGTCGGCGAGCATGTTGGGGTCGGTGCCCAGCGCGCGCGTGATGACGCTGCGGTTGGGGTGGTAGCGGCTCTCGGCCTCGGTTAGCTGGCCTCGGCGGATCATGTCGGCGACCATCGAGTGGTCCTCGCTCACGCGCACCAGCGCGCCCTCGTGCAGCAGGTAGGCGCGTGAGTCGCCCACGTGCGCGATCGCGATCTTGGTGCCCTCGACGATGGCGGCCGTCATCGTGGTGCCCATGCCGGCCTTGCCAAACCCTTCGCGCGCCGAGCGGATCACTTCTCGGTTGGCGGCTTTCACCGCGCGGGCGAGTGCCTTGGCGTCGGGCCGGCGCGGCGCGTGGTCGCGCAGCGTCTCGACCGCGATCGAGCTGGCAACCTCGCCGGCCTCGTGCCCACCGAGACCATCGGCGACCACGAACAGTGGCGGCTGCGCGAGTACGGAGTCTTCGTTGTGGGTTCGGACGCGCCCGATGTCCGTGAGCGCCGCCCAGCTCTGCTTGGCGCGCGCCGTCACGAGCGGTCGACCTTCAGCCGGACCGCGCCGATGTCGATAGTGTCGCCCACGCGCAGGACGGTGGGGGCCTTGAGCGGTTGGCCGTTGAGCACCGTGCCGTTCGTAGAGCCCATGTCTTCGACCACCGCCGAGTCACCCTGCGGCGCCACGCGGGCGTGCCGGCCGGAGACGAAGTCGTCGCCCAGCACGATGTCGGCGCCGGGCGAGCGGCCGATGACGACCGGGCCGGTGACCGGCACCGCGACGTTCATCAGCTCGCGCGGGCCCTGGACGATCTTGAGCGTCCACGCACCGCGTGACTTGACGCGCTGCCCGGCCACGAGGCCGATACCAGCGCGAACGGCGGCGAACAGGAACAGGTAGAGCAGGGCAAGGAGAAGAAGCCGGCCGGCAAGCAGCACGACATCGATCATGGGCTAACCCCTCGGCTCGTGGTAGATGAGCTCGGTGATGCCGATGACGATCATGTCGCCATCGCGCAGTCGCTGTCGGGTGATCTTGGTGCCGTTGACCATCGTGCCGTTGGTCGAGCCCAGGTCGCGGATAGCCCAGCCCATGCCCTCGCGCTCGAAGGCGGCGTGCTCGCGGGAGACGTTGACGTCGGTAAGCGAGATCTCGCACGTCGCAAGTCTGCCGACAACCGCTCGATCTCCCGTCAGAACAACGTCGTGGTCGACGCCCTTCACCGTCACGGTCGCCAGCGGTGGCGTGGGCGTGAGTAGCTCGGTTGGGTTGGCCTCGGCGGGCGTGCTCGGCGCGGCGGCCACGTCGACGCCTGCTGCCATGGCGGCGGCGCCCGCAATCGCGCCGGCAGCGGCGCTTGCCGCACCCGGCGTCAGGTCGAAGTCGATGCCGGCGGCGTCAAAGACGCCGGCTGCGACTGGCGCGACTGGCTCGGCGCGGGGGGTGGGCTCGGCCGTGAACGGCGGTGCGGAGAGCGGCATGCCCGCGGCCGCGACGCCGGCGAAGCTGGCCGGGACTCGCTCGATGGGCTCGGCGAACGGCTCGGGATCGGGCGTGTAGCCCAGCTCCTGAGCGAGTTCCTCGGGCGAGAGCAGCTCGCCGATGATCTCGAAGCGCCCCAGCTTGAGCTCCTTGTCGACCAAGAAGCGTACGACCGGCCGGGTAGCCAGCTCGTAGTTGTGCTCGCGGGCGTAGCCGATCAGGTACGTCTCGAGTTCGCCGGAAAGGGTGTCGGCGAAACCGCCGAGTGCCTGGTCGTCCTGGCGCGACAGCAAGATGTTGTAGAGCGTGGGCGCGTAGACCTTGCCCACGCCTAGCTTCTTGCCGCGGTCCATCTCTTTGCCCAGCTTGCGGGCGAGTTCGGCCGGCTGTACCGGCGCTCGGAACACGCGGGCGAACCCGCCCTCCAAGGCACGGCCCATGCGGTCTTCAAAGTCGGAGAGGATGCTCATCGAGTCTCAGGTACCTTCGCTAGTCGTCTGACTCGTACGCGGCGTGTACGAGGTCTTCTTCCTCTGCCCTGACCGGCGCTCCTAGCACGATCACGAGCATCATCAGTATAAGTGAGCCGGCCAAAGACCAAGCGAACGTAGTGCCGGTCCAAGCGGCCGCGCCCTTCCCCGCGCCGTGCAGGGTCGCCGCGGCCATCCGGGCGAGCACGTTGGCGCCAAGCAGCACGCCTCCACCAACGACCGTACCCACAACCGCGGAGAACCGCGTGGCCCGCCGAGACAACAGCGACATCGCCAGCGCCGCGACCGGCCAGCCGAGCAGCGAGATCCATGCGGCTGGATCGGTGAACGCCTTGGCGACGTGAGCGCTGACGAGCAGCCCTGCGGCCGGATTCGCGAGCAGCTGCGGGCTCACCGCGACGTAGGGCGCGACCTGGCCTGAGGACGCCGAGGCCAGCAGCATCAGCACGCCGCCAACCAGCCCCGCCGCCATTGCGGTGAGGGGCGGGAGCGAGAAGCCGGCCAGCAGCGGCGTCAGGTAGCCCACGCGCGCGACTCCAAGCACGGGTGCAGAGAGCGGGAGGACGGCCGCGCCGGCGCTTCGGCGGGCGAGGAACCACCACCACAGCACCGCACCCAGCGCGAACAATGCGCCCAGCAGCCAGACGTGCAGAGCGAACAACCCGATTGCGAAAGCCAGCAGCCCCAGCCCTGTTCCGAGGGATGGTGCGAGCGCTCCAGCCAGCGCGACGAGGCCGGCGGCGCCGGCGAGCGGCAGCGGCTCGAGGTGCGTGGGCGCGAGGCCGACCCACGCGAGCCATCCCGACTCGGCGGCCGCAATCGCCCGCAGAGCGAGGCCGCCAGCGGGGCTGCGCCAGCGGTCCCAGAGGCCCACGCGCTGCCAACCGGGTTCCTCGGCGGCGAGCTCCTCATCGGCGTACGCATCGACGAGGTCGGCGAGCGAGTCTTGGCCGGTCGCGGGGTCTCCGAGGTGGGGCAGAAGCGCATCGGCGAAGCTCGCAACGGTCGGGTAACGGTCGATTGGCTGTGGGCCGAGACCCGCGAGAAGCACGTCGTCGATGCCGCGCGAAAGCTCGCGTTCGTAGGCGCTTGGCCGCGGCGGATCTGTGCCCACGATGGTAGCGACCGCAGCGCGAATGTCGCGCGAATCGAAGGGGTTTGCGCCGGTGAGGCACTCGTAGGCGAGAACCGCCACGGCCCACTCGTCGCTTGCCTCGGTGACCAGCCCGCCCTCCAGCTGTTCGACGGGCATGTAGCCGATGGTGCCGCCCCAGCTCGCTCCATGGCCGGTGGCAGTAGAGAGCGCCGCCATCCCGAAGTCGGCCACTTTGACGCGACCGTCGCGAGTCACGAGCACGTTGGCCGGCTTCATGTCGAGGTGCAGTACGCCGTTGTCGTGCGCGAACTCGAGCGCCGAGCACACCGCGTCCAACACGGCGGCTGACTCGTCGAGGGTCAGCGCTCCGCCGACATCGTCGAGCAGGTCCTCGAGGCTGGCGCCGTCGACGTACTCCATGATCAGGAACGCCTCGTCGGCGTCGGTCTCGAAGTCGTAGACGGTGACGATCGCGGGGTGGTTGAGCATTGCCGCGGTGCGGGCCTCGGCAAGGCCGGGAGGGTTCTGAAGAATGGCGCCTGTGTGGTCGCGAGGCAGCTTGAGGCGTTTGATCGCGACTCGGCGCTGCATGCGCGTATCCCACGCGAGCGTGACGGTCGCGAACCCGCCCTCACCCAGCTCGTCGAGCGGGCGATAGCGATCGAGGATCAGCTGCTGCTCCACACGCCTCCCCATCGCACCCGTCTGACGTGACCCCTCATTCTATATGCTTCGTTGACCTCAAGGGGGTTCGTGCCGATGATATGGGTGGACTACCACTTTGTTAATGGTTAGCAAAGGGTGGTTCAGGGAGTATGAAAGCATGCGCGACTGGTATCCATGGGGGAAGCAACGCAATCCAGATGAAACCGAGCAGCGAGCCGCCGCTACGGTCATCATCAACTGGGTTCCTACCGTGTTGATCCTGGGTCTCTACGTGTGGTGGTCCCTGATCACATTCATCCTCGGGAATCGGGTGCCCGACTTCGCAGACGCGGGCGAGGCCGTCTCCTTGGCGCTTCTCGGGTGTGCCTTCCTGGTTGTCATCCCAACGCTCGTGCGCAGGTTCGCCCCCAAGACTTCTCGTGCCGGGCGCGCGACCATCGTCCTTGTGATCTGGGCGGTCATCGCCGTTCCACTCTCGATCGGGTTGTTCTGGAGCTCGTACGACGCGCTGCATCCCGTGCCTGCGCGTTTCGCCGGCTCCCTCCCGGATGTCGCGGCCCTTATCGGCCGCACGCCTCATGACGTCGAGCGGATCTTGGGCTCGTACAAGGTCGTGGGCGAGGCCGTGCTACCACCAGGCGAAGGGCCATCGCCCTGGCGACCCGGTGGCGCGAACGCGCAGAGCGTCGTGATCTACTCGTTGCCCGATCTGAACACGATTAACTATCGCCCTCAGAAGCGAGCGAGCGAGGCAGCGGAGTCCCAGCAGTTCGCGCTGGAGTTCGGCTCCAGCACGTCCCCCGCGCAGTGGAACAGCGACGCTGTCGTGCTCGCCTACTACGGTGCGAACTCGACCATCGTTGGCGTTCGCATGGAGGTCAGCATGCGGTCAGCCGCCGAGGCACTCTCCAACGTAACGTCGGCGACGGTGCTTGAGGCTACCGGAATCGAGCGACCCGTATTGGTGCCCAACGTTGTCGGCTACGAGCCTGGGACAGACCCGTCCAAAGGCGAAACAGCTTTCTGGGGCGGCGGCACCGCCAAGAGCCTCCCGATCGGCTTCGAGCTTCAAATCGGAGGGTTGTCCAACTTCTTGATCGGGCGAACCGCGGTCGAGCCGAGCGCATCCGGGGATCTGGGCGACCTGACGCTGGTGGCGGCGCCGGGGCTCAACGCTGCGCCGAGTCAGCTACAGGCCGCGTCCGGCCCGCCGAGCACGGCGGTGGTCCAGGCTGCCGAGAGGCTCGCCGTGAACCCTCTTCCCCCCGTCGGCAAGGACTCGTACAGTGACGCCACGTTCTGGGTGATTCTCTGCTCGCCGCCCTACTCGACGGAGGAGCAGGCGATCCAGCGAGCGCAGGAACTCAATGCTGGCAGGGTCGCGAGCGCCCAACGATTCACGGTCGAGCGGTCGGGACATCTGGCCACAATCGGGACGTCGGACTTCTGGGTGGTCATCTACGACATCGGATACTCGCAGGAGCAGGACGCGCGTGATGCAGTTGCGTCGAACGGCAACGCGCTTCCGCAGCATGACGTGAAGATCGCCCACATCACCAAGATCTGCGGCGACTACACGATCGCCAAGATAGTCCGCTAGGGTCTCCCGGGCTTCTCGGCGAGCACAGCGGGGCTGCGGGGCGCAACGCAGGCCTGAATGGGGAATGAGCGATACGTCACCGCTCCCATCAGGAGGTTCCCCATGAGGGCCCATGTCGACGAGGACGTCTGTATCGGCTGTGAGCTGTGCGTTGACACGTGCCCGGAGGTATTCGAGATGAACGACGACGGGTTCTCCGAGCCAATCGTGGACCCGGTTCCACCCGAGCAAGAAGACTGCGCGCGAGAGGCCGCCGATATCTGCCCCGTGACTGCGATTGAGATCGAAGAGTAGGCGTCCGGCTTCGCGAGAGACGCCGAGAGGAGCCTCATGGTCCGCACGCTGAGCGTCGTCGTGCCCGCACTGAACGAGGCCGAGCGTCTGCCCGACCTTCTCGATGCCCTTGGACGCCAGACGCGTCGTCCCGATGAGGTGATCATCGCCGACGCCGGCTCGACCGACGACACGCGTGTGGTGGCTATCGCTCGGGGAGCGCTGGTGGTCGAAGGCGGCAAGCCGGCCGTGGGGCGAAACGCGGGCGCGGCGGTGGCGACGAGCGACCTCGTGCTCTTCCTCGACGCCGACGACGAGCTGGACGACGACTTCATCGCGAGCGCACTGGAGGAGTTCGACGACCGCAAGCTGGCCGTCGCCACCAGCTTCGTCGAGCCTATCGAGCGCGACCCCCGCAACATCTTCGCGACCGAGGTCGTCAACCTCTACCTCGACGTGATGCAGTACGTCGCGCCCCACGCTCCAGGCTTTTGCATCCTCGTCCGCCGAGACGTCCACGAGGCCATCCACGGCTTCGACGAGACGGTCGTCCTTGCCGAGGACCACGACTACGTCCAGCGCGCTGCCGAGCATGGCAAGTTTCGCGTGCTTCGCACCGCCACCGTCGCGACCTCGATGCGCCGTATCGAGAAAGAGGGTCTGGTCCGCCTCGCGTTCAAGTACCTCTACTGCGAGCTCTACGTGGTCACCGGTCGGCCCATCCGCGAGGTCCCCTTCGACTACGAGTTCGGCAACTTCGCGCCCCAGGACCGCAGCGAGGCGCGCAAGGCGATTGCGGCGTTGCGCGAGCGGCTGGGCGACTTTGCCGATGCCATCGTCGCGGCTCCGGGCGACGGTCTGGATGCACTGGACCGCCTGGGCTCGGCCGAGCTTACGCCTCAGGCGTTCGACCGCACCCTGAGCGAGCTCGGTGCCGAGGATGTGCGCAAGCTGCGCCGCTACGTGGGCGCCCGCGTGCGCCTGGCTCGGCGCGTCCCGCGCACGGCCGTGGCGCGAATTCGCCGAGCCGGCGACGCGATCTGGCGCGAACTCACACGCTCGCAGGCCTAACGCGAGATTCGTGCGTCCCGTGGGGATGATGTGAGGACGCCCAGAGTGGCGCGGAATTAGCATTGTGAAACCTCGAATTGGTGAACTGCGCCTTGGCTCGTGCGACGAATGCCGGTGCGAACGCTACAGGTGAACCCCTGAAGTGCCGAAAGCACGACGAGGGGTCCCACGCACCATACGCAGCCGCGCTGCGATACGAGGAGTCGCGTCCATAGCGGGCGCCTGATGCGATTTGAGGTCGACCCTAGGATGAAGCGCCTTCGAGCCACCGCTCTGGTCGCTGCTGCCATCGCCCTCGGTGCCGCAGGAGCGTTTGCGCTGTGGGCCAACTTGGGGGCTCCAGGCGTCGCCCCAGCCGCTCGCGCCCTAGTCGTCAGACTCGCGGCGCAATCGCCCGCATCCCCCGCGCCCCCTGCTTCGACACCCACTCCGGTCGCTCCGCTGGCCCGCCCGAGCGACACGGCGGTCGCGACCAGCGCGCCTCCGAGCGCGACCGTGATCGCAACGCGCACCAGGCCTCCTGTAAAGACGGGCGCCATCGTGGTTCGTTTTCGCGGGAACACCGCGGCGTCGCGGCAGTTCGTTGCCGCCAATAGCGGCCGTGTGATCCAGAGTTCTAGCGGCTGGTTGGTCGCTTCGCTTCCCACACCAAAGGGCACGACTCCCGACGCTTACCGCTCCGAGCTAGGCGCGCGCAGCGACGTCCTCTCGGCCTCGGTCGATGAGATCGGCCGAGCCCAGGCGAGCGGCTACACGCTTCCGACCGACTGGATCTTCGCTGGGCCCGTGAACGACGAGAACTGGTGGCAGTACGCGGTCAAGGCGCCCGGCGCTTGGCAGAGGGGCTTCGCATCGGCCACGCCGCTGCGCGCAAGCGCCAGCGCCTTCAAAGTCGCGGTCATCGACACCGGCATCTACCTCGGTCATCCCGAGATGGCCAACGCGCTGACAGGCAAGGACGAGTTCCAGTCGTGCGACGCCGTGACCGGGGTCTACACCAAGGACATGGACATCACCCCGTACGACGGCTTGTACTCGGATGCTCCGTGGCATGGCACTGCTGTCTCCGGCGCGATCGGGGCTGCCGTGAACAACACCGGAACTGTCGGCGTCGGCTACGACGTGATCCCGGTCGGCTACAAGGTCGACGGACCCTTCATGTATCAGGGGCACGTCTACGACGCTGGCTTTGGCACCGAGGCGATCGTCTCGGCGATCTACGATGCCTCCGACGCCGGATGCAGGGTCATCAACATGAGCTTCGGTGGAACCGGAGCCACCCCCCAAGCGCTGCTTGACGCCGAGAACTACGCTCACTCCAAGGGCGTGCTCCTGGTGGCGGCTGCCGGCAACAACACCACCAGCTCCCCAAGCTGGCCGGCCGACGATCCGAACGTGCTGAGCGTCAGCGCTGTGACCACGTCAAGCGCGCCCGGCGGATACGCGGCCGCCAGTTTCTCAAACTACGGTCCCCACATCGCGCTCGCCGCACCCGGCCAGAACATGGTGCTGCCGTTCTACACGGCGGCTGACGGCTACTGGTACCTCTGGCTCGACGGCACGTCGTTCTCGTCGCCGACCGTCGCTGGCGCGGCGGCCTATCTCTGGCGCGCCGCTCCTTGGATGAGCGCCGACCAGATTACGTCGCTGCTCGAGTCCTCGGCAGTGGACCTCGGGACTCCCGGCCGAGACGACCTGTACGGCCACGGGATGCTCGACATGACGGCCGCGTACAACTCGCTGGTCTCGCAGTACCCGCTGCTCTCGGCGCCGGGGAGTGTCTCGGCGACCTCGGCGGTTGGCAGTAACTCGATCACAGCCACGTGGTCGCCTGTGGGCGGCACGTCCGTTGTGTACTCGGTCAAGTTCGATGGCGCGCCTGTGGGGAGTACCACCTCGACGAGTCTGTCGCTGGACAACGTCGCGCGAGGCTCGCACACCATCGCGATTCAGCCGACGAGCGCCTACAACTGGTGGAACTCGAGCAGCGCCGCTACCGCCACGGTGTCGGTGACGACCACTCAGCCAATCACGCCCACGGTGACTCTCTCGACGCCCGCGACCAAGGTCACCTACCCCGCGACCGCAGTCTCGATAACCGGCTCCACCGATGCGCGCTCCTCGCTGGCAACAGTGGAATGGAGCACTGATGGCGTCAACTGGTATCCCACCGGTGTGGCGTGGACCAACTCGGTCAGCCCGGCGCCGGTCAGCATCTCGGCGCCGATCACCCGCACGGCATACCTGCGTCTCGCCGTGACCGCCGCAGGCTTCTCCGACGGCTTCTCCGACGCCATCCACATCCCGTACTACGCGTCGATGAAGATGCCCAGCACCGCGACCAGCGTCCATCACGGCAAGACCTTCACCGTCGCCGAGACGATCTCGGCGCCCTCGAAGGTCTCGGCGAGCTCAGTGACGTTCAAGTTCTACCGACAGGCCAAGGCTGGTTCGAGCACCTACGTGCTGAAGAAGAGCGTCCGGGCGACGAGCTACTCGACATCGGGCGCCGCTACGACGTACCGCGCGAGGCTGTCGCTTCCGGCCGGGGCATACCGAATCTATGCGGCCTTCACCGGCGGCGGGCTCTATGCCTCGGCGACCAGCGCGGCACGCTCGGTGCGCGTGAAGTAGGGTGCCCGGGCATAGACTTGACGACGGGCAGGACGCGTGTTTGCAGAAGGATTGAGATGAAGCGACTACTCGCCGTGTGCCTGCTCGCGATGTGCCTGGCGCCGTCTACGGCGCTGGCGGCGAGCGCTCAATGGCAGGCGTCGCCTAACGGCCAGATGTACGCTCGCCCCGCTGCCGGCGCCGACAGTGTCGGCGTCATCGTGCGCTTCAAGCAGCCGTCAACCGCTCCGCTCCAGGCGCATCTGCTTTCGTCGGCCGCCGGAACCACAGCCAAGCCGATGAACCCCGCGCACGGGCTGTACTCGTTCGCGACGCCAGTGGATCAGACTCCCGAGCAGTACTCGCTTCAGCTGATGCTGAACTCTCCCGGTGTTGCGAGCGCAGACCCCAACTACGTGCGGCACATCGACGCGTACGTCGCACCCACGGATCCGGACTTCACCGACGCCACGACGTGGAGCGACGGCATCGGGTATTACGTCGGTGCGAAGCACTGGTGGCTCGACGCGATCAATGCGCCGCCCGCCTGGCAGATCGGCCAGGGCTCGACCTACCCGGTTCGTGCGACAGCGGCCGACATCAAGGTCGCCGTGCTGGACATGGGCTTTTACCTCAACCATCAGGAGTTCAACGGCGGCACGGTGACCGCTGGCAAGGACGAGTTCGCGTCCTACGACCCATCAACTGGCGTCTACGCCACCGACTCCGACGTGACTCCGGACGTGACCACCGATACCGTCACGATGTCGCACGGTACGGCAACCGCCGCCTCGGTGGGCGCCGAGGTAAACGGCGTCGGTATGGTCGGTGCGGGCTGGAATCCGCAGGTCGTCGGCTATAAGGTGGCTGGCCCGCTCACTGCTGCTTGGGGTGGCTACCCGGCCGGAACGGTCTTGATGCTCGACGGAGCCATCGCTAACGGCATCTACGACGCGGTCGACTCGGGTTGCAAGGTCATCAACATGAGCTTGGGCAGCTCGAGTCCGTCTATGGCGTTTCAAGACGCCGTCACGTACGCGCACGCGCACGGTGTCGTTGTGTGCGCCTCGGCGGGAAACGACAGCAACGCGACGGTCAACTACCCTGCCGCATGCACGTACGCGACGGCCGTCGCCGCGGTCTGCCGCTCGGGAGGCAGCTGGACGACGAACGGTGCGATTACGCGCGCGAGCTTCAGCGAC